>NZ_JBHFNS010000065.1:0-54932 GCF_041929135.1 Floridaenema fluviatile BLCC-F154
GGGTATTAAAATTCTCTCAGCAAATACCGTTGGGCAAACGGAATTTCAAGCTTGTGGAGAAGCAGTAAGACTCGGTGGTACTTGTACCAAAAAGCGTGTTTCTGAGAAACAAGAATCTCCCGTCACAGCGCCAGCTTGACGGGAGAGTGTCAAGTAGCGAATTGTAGATAATAAACCCGCAATTCCAAATCCGAAACCAATAATTTTGCCAGTAGTCTAATCAAAAATTAATCACTCTACAAAGCCACAGTTTTTACCTGAAAAATTTGCTGATATCTATTGAGGATTTTCTCATATTCCTCTGATTCACCAAGACCTCGCAACTGGCGCAAATGATTTTCTACTAGTAACCTACTATCAGCACGTCCAATAGGCTCTACTTGAATATTAACACCATTGCTAGTAATGACAAAAAACAGCCGCATTGCATAAATAGTCGTGAACAATTCCTGATTATTTGGCAATGGACATATCCCATAAAGTAAACCAAGAGTGGGATGGTTTAAGTAATTTTCCGTAGTTTCATGGACATTTGCTCCAAGGGGACTAATCTCATCAAGCAAAGCATTAAACTTGTTTTTGTGGAAGATCGCCACAGGAAACCACCTTTTAATTACTACTAAAGATAGATGCCAGTTGAAAACCTTAATTGCTCTATTCTCTCATCTATTAGACTTACTGACAATGGACAGATATTAATTTTCGGCAATTAATATGTAATTTTTACTAAAAAACATAAAATAACTTCATAAATTCAAGAGTGTTTACTCTCACTGACTGAACCAAAAGTAACAATTTTGTCCCTTTTCCCTTTCCTGTTTACCTGGAGCATTAATTATGTCAACATTAGAAAAATTTACCATGAGAAAGAAACGGCTAACGCGAAGAATCTTATTGGAAAGAGTGATGGCTGCGATCGCTCTTTCCAACCTAGCATTTGTTATTTTTGATCTGACATACATACCCTGGCGCAATTTCTGGCTCCAAGGAAACATCAAACTAGTTAACTTAACAATTAACGTTCCTTTACCCCCAATTACTCAATGGTACGATCCAGTTAAAGGCATCGAACCTCATCGAGATACACAACGATATTTAAATACAGTAAACCAACTAGAAGAACAAATATCACAAACCGGATTGCCGTCGCCAGAAGTAAAAAAATTGTTAGCCGAACTGCAACTTCAAAGCACAGAAATGATCGATACAAATCCCTTTGAAGTCGCTAATAAAACTGGCACACTAGAGAAAATTAAAAACCGGATGCGCCAACATCTTATTAACGAATCTGCCAAAGAATCCTTTCGCGAATTTTGGAGTTACCCTTTCTTATCCCAAAGAGGTTGGCAACAAGAATTAGCTTATTTTCAAAGAGAGATTCAACCATTAATAGAAACTAATTACTTTCGTCCAATTGGCGAAAGCGGTCAACCAGTTGATTTCTTCTTTGAACGCATTGATTGGATATTTTTCCTGATTTTTAGTATAGAATTAATTGCTAGAGTCATTTATATTAGTCGCACTCATAAAGGCGTAAGTTGGCGAGAAGCAATTATTTGGCGGTGGTACGATCTTTTCTTACTCTTACCATTTTGGCGCTGGTTGAGAATTATTCCAGTTTACATGAGGCTAAAACATTCTCAAATTAGGGGTTTTGAAAAATTACAAAGACAATTCAACCAACTTTTTATTGCTAACTTTGCCGAAGAAATCATTGAAGTAGTAGTAGTGGGAGTAATCGATCAAATGCAAGATTCAATTCGGCGAGGAGATTTAAGTGACTGGTTAACTCACTCGCAAAATCGCCCTTATGTTGACTTGAATAATACCGATGAAGTAGCAGAGATTAGTAATATAATTACCAAGTTAGCAGTTTACCGAATCTTGCCGAAAGTTCAACCAGATATTGAAATATTACTCCAGCATAATATCGAAAGCGTGCTGCAAAACTTACCAGCTTATCGCAGTATGCAAGCTATCCCCGGAATAACCAACTTACCAAAACAATTAACCGAAAAATTGGTAGCAGAAATTTCCCAAGCAACTTATCACGGTTTAACATCTGCGATCGAAGATCCCGTAGGTGCGAAACTATCGGGAAATTTAATCAATCATTTAGGAGAAGCGATCGCTCAAGAAGTAAAAAATCAACATACCATAGAAAGAATTCAGAGCTTACTAATTGATATGCTCGAAGAAATCAAAATTAATTACGTCGAACGCCTATCTCAAGAAGATATGGAACAAATCGTTGCACAAACCAGACAACTGCGGCAAAGAACTCAACCAAAACCAGTAGAAATCATTCCCTACAAGCAAAAATGAACGCGATCGATCGCCAGACAAGAGTCAAGCAAAACTTTAGGTAATCCGTAAGTTAGAATACAATCAAGACTGTGATGCGGTAAAAGTAAGACCAAGAACCCTTGTGGAAAGAACAGTAGATCGCTCCAAGTAGCTTGGTAGTACTGACGCTATCTCTCATCAGCGAGATCTGCAAAAGTCTTAAGTAATCGGTTTCCCTAATCCCCGGAAATCAACCGTGGGATTTTGTTGAAGGAAAATTCTTTCACGGGAAGTGGGTATTTGTCCCACTTTTTTTTATTGGAGTTGACGAATGACTCATCCCTTAGTACCACAAATTATCGAAATCGCTAACCCCATTGCTGAAGCTATTGGCTTAGAAGTTGTGGGAATAGTGTTTCATACTAACCAAAGCCCTCCCGTGTTGCGAGTGGACATTCGTAACCCTGTGCAAGACACTAGTTTAGATGACTGCGAACGGATGAGTCGGGCTTTAGAAACCAGTTTAGATGCTACAGACATAATTCCAGACGCTTATGTACTAGAAATTTCCAGTCCCGGAATTTCTCGGCATCTATCCAGCGATAGAGAGTTTATTTCCTTTAAAGGATTTACAGTACTTGTCAACACATCTGAACCTTATGCAGGTAAGAGTGAGTGGCGAGGAAAACTGATCGAGCGAGATGACACATCAGTTTACTTGAACCTAAAAGGACGGGCTTTCGCTATTCCCCGCACCTTAATTACTAGGGTGCAACTGGAAGAGAAAGAGTAACAGTTTTTAACTTTAGATGGGCAATTTTCGATTTCTGAACTCCCTACCTACACTGTCGTTTTCTGGGAAGTTAGGGAAGCAGTTGCCAATCTAAAAATTCATCTACCACACTGTCACCACAGAAACATAAATTTAGGAGGCTTTTTACTTGTGACGATCGTTAAATTACCAGGACTAAAAGACCTAATAGAAAGTATTAGTCGAGAACGTAGCTTACCCAAACACGCCGTTAAAGAAGCATTGCGCGAAGCACTTCTTAAAGGCTACGAACGTTATCGACGCACGCAAAACATGGATCGACGGCACTTTGACGATGATTACTTCGACAATTTAGAAGTTGAACTAGATGTCGAAGAAGAAGGCTTTCGGGTACTCGCCACTAAAAGCATAGTGGAAAAAGTCACCAACCCCGACCACGAAATTGCCCTTGATGAAGTCAAAGAAGTCGTCGAAGAAGCCCAACTCAGCGACACTGTAGTATTGGATGTCACCCCAGATCAAGGGGAATTTGGGCGGATGGCAGCAATTCAAACTAAACAAGTGTTGTCGCAAAAACTGCGAGATCAGCAACGAAAATTAATTCAAGAAGAATTCCAAGACTTAGAAGGAACAGTCTTACAAGCTAGAGTTTTGCGGTTTGAACGGCAATCAGTAATTCTCGCTGTTAGCAGTAATTTTGGTCAACCAGAAGTGGAAGCGGAACTACCGAAACGGGAACAACTCCCGAACGACAACTACCGCGCCAACGCCACCTTTAAAGTATTCCTGAAAAAAGTTCGGGAAGGCCCGCAAAGAGGCCCACAATTGTTAGTATCCAGAGCATCTGCCGGATTAGTAGTTTACTTGTTTGCCAACGAAGTCCCGGAAATAGAAGACGAAGTAGTACGGATAGTCGCCGTAGCGAGAGAAGCTAATCCACCCTCACGTTCTCTAGGCCCAAGGACTAAAATAGCAGTAGATACGTTAGAAAGAGACGTAGACCCAGTAGGTGCTTGTATTGGCGCTAGAGGTTCGCGGATTCAGGTAGTAGTTAATGAATTACGGGGAGAGAAAATCGACGTAATTCGTTGGTCGCCCGATCCGGCTACTTATATTCAAAATTCCCTCAGTCCAGCTAGAGTGGAAGAAGTGCGGTTAGTTAATCCTGAAGGTCGGCAAGCTCACATTCTGGTGACGGAAGATCAATTGAGTTTAGCTATTGGTAAAGAAGGACAGAACGTTCGTTTAGCTGCCCGGTTGACTGGTTGGAAAATCGATATTAAAGATATTGCCAAGTACGACGCAGCAGCGGAAGATCAAAAAATTGCCGAGGCATTAGCCAAAGGACAAGCAGCTAGCGTTGAGGCTCAAACAGGAGATAGCATCAGAATCTACAGTGCGGATGGTGATGCAGAGGAAACCGACTACGATGAAGAAACAACAGCTGTGCCAGAAGACGAAGAATCAGCGTGAAACCTAACTATCGACGTTGTATCAGTTGCCGAAAGGTAGATTTAAAGTCAAATTTTTGGCGAATTGTCAGAGTCTATCCATCACGGCAGGTACAATTAGATGAGGGCATGGGGCGATCGGCCTATCTTTGTCCCCAAGCAAATTGTCTGGAAACAGCCCAGAAAAAAAATCGCTTGGGTAAGACATTAAGAAGCACCGTACCCCCAGAACTATATCAAGCCTTATGGCAACGTTTATCCAATCAGCCTGAAACAGCGAATCCTCAGTCCTTAAAACAGCCAACATCCGATCCGGTAATGGATTGAGGCACTGAGTTATCCCCAAAAATATCTCAAATAATGGTGGAAAATCAGTAGCCTCATGCCATCCTCATCGGATGCCAAATCATCAAAAGTCAGAATTAAACAACAAAATGGAGTAAATAATCAGCAATCAGAATCACATTTAAGAAAAATTTGGTGCAACATTAGAAGAGTGGGTGTGAAGCGTGCGCGATCGCCTTGGAGGAATCCGACTATTTGACGCACGTAGGCGAAAACAACTAATTTAGAAGTTGGATCTGATTTATTAACCAATCTCAGAAGCCAAAGTCAAGTAAAAAGCCAAACGGGTTTTGTCTTGGCAACACCAACACTATTTGAACTCCGCCAAAGGAGGCAGCGTTCCAATGATGTAAACAACTATCAAAACAGTGGCTCCATTGAGAGTAACCACTGGTAGGATTCAAGGGGAAAGCGTGGATGAACAACGGCAAAGTCAGAATTTACGAGTTATCACGGGAATTGAATTTGGAAAATAAGGATATCCTTGCTATTTGCGACCAGCTGCGAATTCCGGTCAAAAGCCATAGCAGCACCATTCCAGACGCGGATGCAGAACGCATTCGTACAGCTGCGGAAAAATATACCGCTCAGCATTCTTCTCCAAATAAAGAGGTAATGAATCGCGTCTCAACATCAGGATCTAGAAATAACCCCCACTCACAGGGTAGCGCCAATGGGTCGCTATCGGGATCGGGAGCTAAACCCAATGCTCCCAAAAAACAACAAATATTAGGAATTCGCCAGCATCAGGAGATCTCCAACCACAACCCAACTAAACCACAGGGGGCAACAGTGGCAATTCCCCCCAAATCACCAGTGAACGATCAGCCAACGCAGTCATCCGTAAAACCGACAGCGCCGAATAAACCAATGCGTCCTAATCCCCAACAGGAATCAACTGCTAAACCAGCGGATCGGGATCGGGAAGAATCAGATGGTAATCAACCTAAACAATCACCAAATTCGGTTGCCACTCCGACCGTAGCAGCAAAACCGAAACTGGTTGAACCACCATCTAGACCAAGTGCTACCAGTGCTACCAGTCCGAATCCGCCGCAATCGTCAACTCCACGGCCTCAACCCCAACAAGGACAAACAGTTGAGCCGCCGAAGATCGGACAACCGAAGAGCGAAGCACCGCGGAAGAAACCAAAACCAGCGCAACCGTCACGCGATACTACGCAACGCTCGCGCGATACTGGTAACACAACACAACGCGATCGGCAAGAAAAAGTTGCTGCCACTGGCGAAAAACCAAATCGACCAGCCCCAGTAGCCTCAGTAGCACCAGTACCAGAACTGCAACGTCCTAAACCACCAGTCAGACCAAACGCCCCAGCAGCGTTGAAATCTCCTGGGAGAACTGCTGCTGATGCAGAAGATGTAGAACCAGCAATTATAGATGAAGATTTAGAAGTCAAACCACGCAGTAAGACAGACAAAGAACCAAAACGGCCTGTGGCGATCCCACCCAGGACAGCACCGAAGAAAAAGAAATGGGAAGAAGAAGAAGAAGAACATCCGCAAAAGGCAGCTAAGCTGGCAGCTAATAAGGGTAAACGCAGCAAGCAAATCATTGATGAAGATGAAATTGATTTTGACGATCCAGAACTCGGTGATGTAGCTCCGGCAATTCAAGTCAGTTTGTCTGTAGCTCGTCCACCGAAGCCAAAAGCGGCTAAACCTTCTCAACCAACACCCGCAGCTAATTTACCAACAAAAGCCAAACCTTCACGGGAGGGAAATGCTAATCGAGGCGCAAACAACAGGCGCAATCGCGAAGAAGCAGCACCAGAACGCCCACAAAAGCTAGTATTAACGGGCAATATGACCGTGCAGGAATTAGCGGCAGCTTTGGGAATCGCGGAAACGGAAATCATTAAACGGTTATTCATGAAAGGAATTGCCGTTAATTTGACTCAAAATTTGGATATGGCTACCACAACAATGGTGGCAAACGAACTGGGTGTAGAAGTAGAAACGGCTCAGAAGCAATCAGAAGCTACTAAGAGTAGCGAGATGATCGATGCGGAAGATCTGGAATACTTAGAGCGTCGTCCTCCAGTGGTGACGATTATGGGTCACGTAGACCACGGTAAAACCAGTTTGTTGGATGCGATCCGAGCTAGCAAAGTGGCTCAGGGAGAAGCAGGTGGAATTACCCAGCATATTGGTGCTTACCACGTAGATGTTCAGCATAACGAGGAAACTCAACAAGTCGTATTTCTGGATACTCCGGGTCACGAAGCCTTTACTGCAATGCGGGCAAGGGGCGCTAGGGTGACGGATATTGCGGTGTTAGTGGTTGCCGCTGATGATGGGGTACAACCACAGACAATTGAAGCGATTAGTCACGCTAAAGCGGCGGAAGTGCCGATTTTGGTGGCAATTAACAAGATTGATAAGCCAGAAGCACAGCCCGATCGCGTGAAACAAGAATTAACCGAATTTGGTTTAGTCCCAGAAGAATGGGGCGGCGAAACGATTATGGTGCCAGTGAGTGCCATCCAAAAAGAAAACTTGGATACACTCTTAGAAATGATTCTGCTGATTGCAGAAGTAGATGAGAATCTTTTGGCTAACCCGAATCGTGCCGCTAAAGGAACTGTGGTGGAAGCTAACTTGGATAAATCGAGAGGCCCAGTGGCTACCCTGTTGGTTCAAAATGGTACTTTGCGCGTGGGTGACATCCTGGTAGCAGGATCGGCATTTGGTAAAGTTCGGGCAATGATTGACGATCGCGGCGAGCGAGTCGAAGCTGCCACACCTTCCTTCGCCGTAGAGGTGTTAGGTTTGGGTGACGTTCCGGCAGCAGGTGATGAGTTTGAAGTTTACCAGGATGAGAAGAAAGCTAGATTAATTGCGGAAGCCCGCGCCGAACAACAACGGCAATCTCGCTTGATGCGCGGTGTGACTCTCACCACCCTCTCGGCACAAGCTCAAGAAGGAGAACTCAAAGAACTCAACTTAATCTTGAAAGCAGACGTTCAAGGTTCTTTAGAAGCGATTATCGGTTCATTACAACAACTGCCGCAAAATCAGGTACAAATTCGTATCCTGTTAGCAGCACCAGGCGAAGTTACCCAAACAGACGTTGACCTAGCCGCAGCTAGTAACGCCGTAATTATTGGCTTCAACACCACGCTAGCCAGTGGCGCACGTCAAGCCGCCGACCAAGCAGGTGTGGATGTCCGCGAGTACAACATCATTTACAAACTCTTGGAAGATATCCAAGGGGCGATGGAAGGCTTGCTGGAGCCAGAATTGGTAGAAGAACCCCTTGGTCAGGTGGAAGTCCGGGCTGTCTTCCCTGTAGGTCGAGGCGCGGTCGCTGGTTGTTATGTCCAATCTGGTAAGGTGATCCGTAACTGCAAAGTCCGGGTACGTCGTAACAACCAAGTGATTTTTGAAGGCACTTTGGATTCCTTGAAACGGATGAAGGAAGATGCTAAGGAAGTCAATGCCGGATTTGAGTGCGGGGTTGGCATCGATAAGTTCAACGACTGGAAAGAAGGCGATATTATCGAAGCTTACCGCATGGTAACTAAACGTCGGACTTTGATTGGGAATTAGGTGAAAATGTAAAGTTTTCGATAGTTTTGAGTTTTGAGTTTTGAGTTTTGAGTTAAGTTACTAACTTAAAACTCATCACTTAAAACTCATCTCTTTATGATCCCTTCTTTTTGGTCTGAACCCTTCTTGTGGATTCACTTGGCTGGAATAGCAGCTTTTCCAATTTGGTTAGGAATATTGCTGCTTTCTTTAGCAGTGGGCGACCCACTATTGCCCGTGTGGGTGGAATTTAGTTTAGTTGCAGTTATTGGCGTAGCTCCAATTTTGTGGATGCAGTTGGTTAAACCCTTTAATATTTTCTGTATTTTGGTAGTAGCTCTGAAGCCAGAAGCATTAACTGTGGAACAGAGGAAGATTTTGAGTTTATTTAAACGCCCTTTAGAAAAGGTGGGAGCAATAGTAGCACCATTGTTTTTGCTTGGGGTGCTGTGGCAAATTTATAGTTTAGCTCCGGTAGCAGAGGGATTCTCACCTTTAACATCATCATGGCGGATTGTGGCTTTGTTAGTTGCGGGAGTGGCTTTTCTGTTATCTAATCTGTTTTTTCAGATTCCTTTGAGTGTTGTGGGGGTGTTGCTCACGAAAGAATCTACATTTGCCACTACAGAACCTTACCCAGTGGAAAAAATTCCCGATGATTTTACGATCGCCGGATTTCAGGTAGATAAAATTTTACCCCTAAAATCGTCGCCAAAAACACTAAGCCAAGAGCCGAATTCATCCACAATAGAAGATAGCAAGTCTACTTCATCCACCTAATTTGTGATTCCTCTTTGGGACAATTATGGCTAAAAAACCTGCTGCGTCGAACATCCCAGATATTAATGATGCTCAAATCTGGGATAATCTTAAGGAAGCGATCGCTTCTTGTTCCGGTTTTGAACGCTGGCAATATGAGCAACAACTCGATCGAGATAATACCAGCCTCGATTACCGAGTACGGCGTTATCTTCGTGAAACTTTAGAAACTTTAGCGTATTAGTAGCGTATTAGTTCGATCGCTCTCAACCAATTAGTTGCTCATTTTTCCAGACTGCTGCTTTCCAGGTGGCAGTTTTCTCATTTAAAAACGAAATTTTCTCTACCAATCTTACTACTTACGGCTCTTGCATCTACAGGATCAAGTATGGTAAACCAACAACTAAAAACTTCTTGACATCTCTCCCCTTAAGCTGCGCTGTAACCGGAGTCCTCTTGCGACATTTAAGATAGGTAAATTTCTTCTGCCCCAGTGTAAAAATGTAGCATTGACATATCCGAACATGATTAAACACTCAGCTTCTCATATCAATCAGGTGACTATTTTGAACCAAAATTTTCCTAAATCTATTCAACCCACCAAAACCCTAAAAGCTGGATTAGTAGCATTATTGCTTTCTGCTTCTAGTGGCTTTGTTTTACTTCCTGCTGGGGCAAACTCTCAGTTAATATCCCAACAAACAACTCCTACAACTGTACCTATCACTGCCAATATTATTTATGTAAATCCCCAAACAGGCAACGATAGTGCTGGTGCTGGCAATCAAGCTGCACCTTACCGTACTATTACATTCGCTCTCCAGCAAGCGCAACCGGGAACCGTCATTCAGTTAGCACCCGGTTCTTACACCGCCCAAACAGGTGAAGTTTTTCCCTTAACTGTTAAAAGTGGCGTAATTTTACGTGGAGATGATTCCACTAGAGGTCAAAATCTGGTGATTCTCGGTGGTGGTAGATATCTGAGTCCGACTTTTGCAGGTCAAAACGTCACAATTCTAGCGGAAAATGAATCCCAAATAAGCGGAGTCACAGTAACTAATCCGAATAAACGGGGTACAGGTATCTGGATTGAATCAAGCAATCCCACTATTGCTAATAGCACTTTTAGTGATAGTAAACGGGAAGGAATATTTATTACTGGGGATGCTAATCCCAAAATCGAAAATAATTTGTTTACTCGTAATAGTGGTAACGGAATTTCTGTGGCGCGTGCTGCTAAAGGTCAAATTCTGCGGAATCACTTTCAAAGTACAGGTTTTGGGATTGCTATTGGCGGTACATCTTCGCCATTAGTTGCCGGAAATCGAATTTTGCAAAACATGGATGGTATCTATATTAATGATTCTGCCCGTCCAGTATTGCGGAATAATTTAATTCAAAATAATGCTCGTGCTGGTATTGTCGTCACCATTAAAGCTGAACCTGATTTAGGAACCGAAGCGGAACCGGGTAACAATATTATCCGCAATAATGAAAAATTCGATCTTCAGAATGCTACTTCTTCTGTTACTATTTTGGCGATCGGCAATGATATTAACCGCAGTCGTATTTCTGGGCGAGTCAACTTTGTCGCTGCCACCGTAAAACCCCCCACTGGTGGAACTAACGCCGCTTTTGTCGATATTGAAGGACATTGGGCAAAACCTTACATTGAAGCCCTCGCCGCTAAAGGTATCTTAACTGGTTATGAAGATGGTACATTTCGTCCCAGCGAACCAGTCAACCGCGCTCAATTTGCCGTCATTATTCAAAAGGCTTTTTCACCTACACCTCAGCGTCCTAGCATGAATTTTGCTGATGTGAAAAGTAATTTTTGGGGTTTCTCCGCAATTCAAGCTGCTTACCGCGGTGGTTTTCTTTCCGGGGAAGGGCGCAATTTTCGACCTTTGCAACAAATTACCAGAGTTCAAGCATTAGTAGCTTTAGCCACTGGGTTAAAATTGCCCAATGCTAATCCTACTGTGCTGGCTTTTTACAAAGATGCGGCTCAAATTCCTAGTTACGCCGCCCCAGCTGTCGCCGCTGCTACTAACCAAAAGTTGGTGGTAAATTACCCAGAACAAACTCAATTAAATCCAAACCAAGTTGTTACTAGGGCTGATGCTGCTGCTTTTGTCTATCAGGCAATGGTAAATACCGGACGTGCTGAAGCTATTGCTTCCCCTTACGTAGTAACTGTTTCCTCCAATACGCCATCAGAAGCAGGCGGACAATAATCGTTCGTTGTAAACACTTCAGTGTTTCTTTTTGACTAGGAAACACTGAAGTGTTTACAACGAATATAAAGCACCAGCCGCAGGTAACTCTGGGCTGGTGCTTTAATCTGACTTTAAAAAGCTGTCAGTTTTTCTAGATTTGGGGTCTTTATATTGGCTGACCCCTTCAAAAAACCTGGTAATAATTCCAGGGGGGATTTTATAGTCAGGGTCTTTATATTAGCTGACCCCGTTTCAGACAACTTTATTGTGACAGCATTATCGCGAAATCCTAAAATTGTTAATGTTTTTTTTATATTTCTTACCGAGTTTCTTGAATTATTGCGTTTCGTAAAGTTGTGTGGCTTATACGTTACACTAGCGAAATTTCTGCAAATCTTTATACTTTTTTAAGATTTGAGCCATTGATTTAGGTTACAAATCACGCTTGGCTTTTTTGGTCTGAGATTTTCTAGAGGCTCTTTGCTCTAAGCGGAACAACCAAATCATTAAAGCTAATATACCCACTTGCAGGGCAAAATTAGGCAGGGCGGACTCAACTTCTTGACCTGCGGCTAGTTGGGACAAAAATACTACTGCGCCAATGAGTCCAGAAGCGCCAAAAGCTAAATAAATAAACTGTCTCAAGCCTCGATAAGGCGCTTTAATCTCTTCTTTGAGGCGGGCGTATTTTTCGGGGGTCGGAGGTTTGGGAGTATTCATTTGATTTTCGATTTTGAAGCTGCCAAAGTTTTGTAATACAAGTATAATACAAAAAGCCCAGTTAGCTGTTATGGAAAGACTGGGTATGGTTGTCGTTCCCAAAGCCAAGACATGGCAAAATTTGCAGATGTCGTCGGATATTATCGTTCTTATCGGACGATCGCACTTTTGAGCATCACCGCTGCGAGTTTGTTTGAAATCGTTGACCTGATAGTGCCTTACACTATTGGGCAAATTTTAAACGTGCTATCTGGACAAAGTTTAGATAGACCAATGCAAACAGCGATCGCAACAGTAGCCACACTTACCGGGATACCTGCAAATAAGATTTTATCCCTAAGTGTGCTCTTAGGAATCATCTTTATTTTCACCGTAGTTAGAGCACCCATTCAACCTTGGTTTAGTACTTGGTTTCATTGGGATATCGCCCTACGTTCTCGGCGAGATAATTTTGGAAAAGCCTTAGAAAAAATCCTCACCTTACCCTTAGAATTTTATGACGAAAACAATCCCGGTCGAATTGCCGGAAGAGTCGCCAGAGGCATTTCTAATCACACATGGACTTACCCAGAAATTGCCGGACAATTAATTCCCAAACTCGCCAGAGTTCTGGGAATTTTTGTGATTATTTGTTTGATAGAGTGGCGAATTGCAATTCTTTTTTTGCTGTCTTTCGTGTTAATTTTAGGCTTTAGCATCAAAAACTTGCAAGAGATAATGAAGAGAGAAGAACGGCTAGATAAGTATATGGAAAATACCGAAAGCCGAACTTCGGAGATTATCACCAACATCAAGACAGTCAAAGCGTTTGCTACCGAATCAACAGAATTTAAACGGCAAAATCAACGCTTAGACAGAGAATTGAAAGTAGTTGATTTCCGAATTCACAAAGCTTACGTCAAGCTAACTACTTGGCAAAGAACTGTGATTCAATTCTTTGTGTTTATGGTGTTGGGTTTAACTTTGGCTGCGACAGTTGGCGGACAAATTTCTTTAGGGCATTTTGTCACAACGCTAACTATTTCCAGCATGGCTTATTCCGAGTTAGAACCGATTAGTAATTTAGCAGAGGTATTTGCACGGCGCTATGCTTCGATGCTGCGATTTCATGAATTTGTGCAGAAACCATCTGGCGAGGATGCAATTAGTTTAATCTCATCAGAAAAGAGTTTGCTTCCTACTAGTAGCTATCAGTTTACTGGGAAAATTGAACTTAGCAAAATGAGTTTTGGTTATAGTAGCGATCGCCTAGTCCTACAAAACATCAACCTGCTAATCGAACCCTATCAAACTATAGCTTTAGTCGGACGTTCTGGATCGGGAAAATCGACTTTAGTCAAGCTACTATTTCGGTATTTTGAACCTACCCAAGGGCAGATTTTCATCGACGGAGAAGACATTCGCCAGCTTGATGTTACAGCTTATCGACGGAGATTGGCGATCGTCCACCAAGAAGTAGACATCTTCAACGGTACAATCCTCGATAACCTGAAATATGGCAATCCCAACGCCACATTTGCCGAAGTAGAAGAAGCTTGTCGCATCGCCAGAGTTACCGAAGTAATTGAGGAAATGCCCCAAGGTTACTATACAGTAGTCGGAGAAAGAGGCGTAAGGCTTTCTGGTGGACAGAGACAGCGGTTAGGAATTGCCAGGGCGCTGTTAGTTAATCCCGATGTGCTAATCTTTGATGAAGCAACCTCTAGTTTGGATTATGAATCCGAGCGATCGATCCAGCTAGCAATGCGAAGTATCTTAGGCACCCGTACCACAATCATCATCGCCCACCGACTCAGCACCATTCGGGAAGCAGACAAAATCATCGTATTAGACCAAGGTCAAATAGTCGAAGTTGGTACACACGCCGAACTACTGCACCAAGAAGGAATTTATCGTCGTCTCCACTCACTCCAAGAAACAGGTGAGCTAATTTAGGTTAAAAAGGTAAAAATATAATGTGAAAGAAAGCTTTGCTTTCCTTTTGCCTTTTACCTTTTGCTCCATCCCTCTGAGTCCCCTGTAGGACTGACGCAGAAAACCTGTTTTTTCACCAAAATCGTGATTAGACAAGCAAGGTTAATGCAGAAACAGGGTTTCAGACCTTGTTTCCGGGATGGAGTAAATGCCTTTTTCCTTCCTTAGCAACCTGTGATTTTCTTCTCAAATCAGACTTACTTACTAACTACCGGGCAAAGTGGCCCCCTTTTGGGCAATATTTGGCTGGATATTTCATTCTTGGTAATCATGCTGTTATTATCAGCATTTTTCTCTGGCTCAGAAACCGCAATTACCGGACTAGACAACTTTAAACTCCGAGCCTTAATTAAGGAACAAGGAGATCCCCGAAAAATTTTTACTTTAGTATTGGAAAATCGCGCCAAATTTATCACCACGCTTTTAATTGGTAATAACTTGGTAAATAATTTTTCCGCTATTTTGACAAGTAACCTATTTGCTCTTTGGTTAGGAAATACCGGAATTGGAGTTGCCACAGCAGTTATTACCTTTTTGGTGTTAATTTTCGGGGAAGTAACGCCTAAATCCTTGGCAATCACTCATGTTATACCCTTTTTTAAGTTAGCAGTCCGTCCGGTTTACTGGCTTTCTATTCCTTTATCTCCAGTAATTTATCTATTTCAAAACATCGCCCAAAGTGTAATTCGCCTGTTTGGAAGAGGTAGCGTCCCCGAAGGAGAATCTTTAAGAGATCTGCAATTGATGATTGAAGTCTTAGGCGGTAAAGGTTACTTGGATTTAGATAAGCATCAGTTATTAAGTAAAGCTTTAACGCTGGATAATCTGATTGCCCGTGATGTAGTTAAACCAAGAATTGAGATGCGGACAATCTCTCACGAAGCAACGTTAGAAGAATTGGTGAATTTTTGCTTAGAAACAGGTTTTTCTCGCATTCCCGTACAGGAAGATTCCAAAGATGAAATTGTCGGCGTAGTTCACCTGAAACGGGCATTGCAACATCTCAATCATTGCCAAAAGGAAGATTGTTCTCAAGTGCTGGTGACAGAAGCAATGGACTCACCTTTCTATGTTCCAGAAACTAAGCGAGTGCCCAGTTTACTTAAGGAGATGTTACAGTCGCGGTTGCATTTGGCGATCGTCGTCGATGAGTACGGGGGAACCGTCGGTTTAATTACCTTGGAAGATATCCTCGAAGAGTTAGTGGGAGAAATTTACGACGAAAGTGACATTCCCCCCAGAGTCAATGTCGGTAAAACTAAGCTGTCACGCCTTTAAAGCAAACTCTTCTTTGTCAGGGAATCAACACAAAAAAATTTTCGCCAACCCCTTGCCAACCAAAAATTTGAGTGCTACTATTAATAATCGTGGATCAAACGGGTCGATGCCCGAGTGGTTAATGGGGGCGGACTGTAAATCCGCTGGCTATGCCTACGCTGGTTCAAATCCAGCTCGGCCCACCTTCCACGATCGCCCGTGTAGCTCAGTGGTAGAGCACACCCTTGGTAAGGGTGAGGTCACGAGTTCAATCCTCGTCACGGGCTTTTTAAGAATCATTATACAGTAAGGGTTTCAGGCTTTTGTCTTACTTTACATTTTGGATTAAAACTGGTTAATCAAGTCATCTGACATAAAAACTCACCTAAAACTGACCTAATAATTTTCTGATATGTCACGAGTTCAATCTTCATCACGGGCTTTCTTTAGCTAAGTCCAAGCTTTGAATCCAGGCAAAATCATCGTCACTAACAGGTGGTATCGGAGGCTGAGTGTAGTCGATCGCTAAATCCAGCGCCGCCTCTTCATAAGTTTGTTTTAATACAGCTGGCAAATCAATTACAGGCTCTCGATCTCCAAGGCGTAAAGGTAACAAAAAGCACGGTAGCGATTCTCGCAAATTAAAGGGATACAGGTCTGCGGCAGGGCGACAATTTGCACGGCTGACCAAAATCCGGTAATCCGATGCTATTCCTCCTGCCACAAGCATCGGTTCGCCAGTTCGCAGCAAATCGATTTCCACTAAATGAGCGGTGCTATTTAATACAGCTTGGCGTTTGGCATTGTACTTTACTTTGCCTTCTCCTGCCCGCTTGTTTTTAGGTGAGAGTGCTTCTACCACCGTTACTACTGTTCCTGTTCCGACTTCTCGAATTTCTAAAAACCGTTCTTGGGTTTCTTCTCCGAATGGTTCACTTAAAGTAACTACGCTTTGTTGAGGTTCAGTCATCTTAGAGTTTCGCTGAAATACTGTAACATCGGGAATACCAACCAGTAGCGTGTCTGAATAAACTCGTTTTTCAACTGCTGCCCGATATTTAGGTGTAATTATTGCATTTAGCGATCGCGCCAACACTGAAATCAGCCCGAAATGAACCTCTGACCACAATTCAGGGTTTTCCAAGTAGGGATTCATTCCCGGAAATTGGGGCGACATAAACCACACCTCTTGCCGTGATTAAGTCTATTGTAAGAGCAGTCTTGAAAGGAGTTTAACTGCTATGACGATCGCCACCCCTGTTGTTAAGCCCGTTAGCCAGATGGAACTAGCCCCAGGCAGTATTGCGACGCTCAAAGAGGTAACTTGGCAAGAATTTGCAGAGATTTTGGCGGAGTTAGGTGAACGGCGAAACTCGCGAATTGCTTACAGCGAAGGAAAACTAGAAATCATGGTTCCATTGCCAGAACATGAACGCACAAAGATCGTCATTGCTGATTTGGTGAAAGCGATATTGCGATCGCAGCGACGCAATTGGGAACCTCTGGGATCGAGCACTTTCAAACGGGAAGAGGTAGCAGGAATTGAGCCTGATGAATGTTTTTATATTCAAAATCAACAGGCAGTAATTGGAAAGGATCGGATTGATTTAAACATCGATCCACCGCCTGATTTAGCGATAATGCTACGCATCGCTGGCGCGATCGAAAGTGATGTAACTTCTAAAACTCGAACTCAAGCTTATCTTGCTATTAAAGTACCGGAAATTTGGATTTATGATTCAGGTAAACTTAAGATTAGTTTGTTGCAGGGCGATCGCTACATTGAATCTGAAACTAGTCCCACCTTTCCCAATTTAGCGATTCGAGAGATAATTCCCAAAGCGATAGAAAGAGCAAAACAAATTGGCACTAGTCAAGCCTTACTAGAATTTGAAGATTGGCTCAGTCAGCAGAAATAGAAAATCGTTAAACTATCCAAAAAAATGAAGAATATGACTTTATCTACCTCTGATTAAAATTGAAGACTAATTACCGATAAAGATTAAACTAGTTAATTTTTGTTTCCGTATATCGATTTTTAATATACTGTTTCAACACTGGATTTAAACTAAATAACCTTGTCCGATCGCATTCTTTCACATCCAATAACAAACGCATTCCCAATGATTGCATCGCATTGAGTAATTCTGAAGTTGGTAAGTCTAACTTTTTGATGAAATGTGCTAAACAAACAGGTTCATTTTCCTTAGCCAACTGAATCATTACAAAAATTTCTTGTGCTGTTAGACGCTGAAATTGTTGGTCTAATTGTGCTTGCAAAGTTTCGCTTAAAATCAGAGTATCCCATTGCAAAAACTCGGAAACTCTTCCGGCAAATAAGTCTTTAATTAAATCAGAAGTCAATTCTAACCAAAGGGGATTACCTTGATATTGCTCAATCAAACTTTGCCAATAATCTTCATCTAATAATTCTTGTACTCTGAGGATTTCTTTAGCTGCTTCTCCTAAACCTTCCAACAATAAACAATGGATAATATTATTTTCTTTTTTTAATTGAACTACTTCTCTAGGTTTTTCCCAAGAGTTTACTATCAAACAACTCTGATGAGTAACTTGGGTAATTAATTGAAAAAATAAGTGATAATTTTCATAACCAGTTTGATATTGTCCAGCAAGTTGTTTGCTGCTGAAAAGGGTATGTACATCATCAAGGATGATTAAACAACGATGCTGGCGGAGGTAGTTGATAAGTTGGGAAAGTTGGGTTTCAATGTTTTGGGGTGTTTCTGTTTTTGGCGCAAAGATTTGTAGTAGGTTGGTGAGGGTTGTTTCAAGGGTTGGGGAAAAGCGCAGACTGCGATAAATGATGTATTCAAAGTTGTGTTTTATTTGTTCTATTAGTTTTAGTGAAAGGGTGGTTTTGCCAATTCCACTGATTCCTAAAATTGCGATGAGGCGGGAGTGTTGTTGTAAGATCCAGGTTTCTAGGGTGGTTAGTTGGATTGTGCGATCGAAAAAACTGAAAATTTCCGGTGCGTCGCCTAAGTTGATGTGCGGTTGTGTTGGGGTTTGTTCGGTTTGTGGTTTGGGGGTGTCCGATCGGGAATTTTCTCGACAAATATTAAGGGTATTAACTGTAATAGTTTCGCCAACAATAGCTGATGAAATATTATTTCTATAAATTTTCGCCTTCTCTAATATCGCTCGAAAATTCGCTTTAGTAATATCTTCTCCTAAGCCTTCAGATAATATTTTCCATAACTTTGAACCAACATCTCTAACGTGACCTTCACTGGAATGAGTTTCTTCTGCAATTTTCCAATATTTCTGACCTTTTAGAGTACCCCGCAGTATAGATTTTTGCAGATAATCTAAGTGTTGTCCTGTTTTGACGAAAACTAGTTCGTCTGCAAGTTCTAGGATTTCCGAGATGTCCATAAATCAAGGAGATGCTACGCTTTCCCTTATTGTAGCCGACATTTCCGGCATTTCTGACAAATTTGACCCATAAAGTTTCCGACAATTCTGACTGACACAACCTAAATTTTGACATAAGTTGTAAAAAAGATGACTGCTAAGTACAGGTAAAAATAAAATGTCAAACAACGATGATGATTATGAATACGAAGAGGAAGAAAAGTATGGTGCGCGAAAACAAAATCGTGCATCAGCTAAAAAAGACGTAGATAGTGTAGTCAGAGATTTACACTTAACGTCCAGTGAAAGACGTAAATTACATGATGCTCTTGGAGAGGACTATTTAGGATATCAAGAAATTCTCGATAGAGCCAAAACTCTCTTTGAGAAATACAATATTTCGTATAAAGATGGTGAACAACCTCGCTGGTAGCTAACTATAAGCAATAAAAGTTTAATGAGAAGGAACGAAAAGAAATGGAATGGCAATGGAGTGATTGGTACGAATGCGAGTTTGATAGTAGGGGAGAAATAAATACTCGACCATTAGACAGGTATGCTCCAGATAAACCCGGCGTTTATGCAATTGCTATTAAGAGAACGGATGGAACTTTTAGTGTTCAGTATATTGGAATGTCTTCAACAAAGATTTATAGAAGGTTGAAAAAACACTTTGATGAAAAAGGAAATCATGTGATAAAGGCAATTTTAGAAGACAGAAAGGATATACCCAAGAAACCACCAGGTTCAGGTGGAGCAACTCAAATGTTGAATGCGCTGTATTTTGCTTTTCTGGAACTTCCTGGGAAAGAAGCAGCGGAAGTAATGGAAGCTATTTATATAGACGGCAGAGAACCTATTGGCAACTTGATTAGGGGAAAAGTTTCTAAACTTCCACCTGGTTTACGAGAAAGCGATCTTGTAGAAAGAGAAGATTAATCAACTATCAAGTAGCAGCAATACAGGGAGAGGATTAAGAGTAGGCGATCGCTTCATTAAACCTACCAGTTACAGTTTGTTTAGTACTAACCTACAAAAATAAAGGGAATCTTAAAGGTTAGACGATCGATATTTAGAATTTACTAATTTGCTATTAAATAATTAACAATGGGAGTATAAACATGGGTACTATAATGCAATGTTACGATCTAAACCAATCCGCAAAATGCTTTGAAGAAGGTAAACACTATCAAGAAGCCGGATACTACGAGAAGGCTCTTAAAGAATATAATTTTGCTTTAAATTGGTTTAAAGGTACTCTTAAGATGTATGAAGCCGACTATAATTCTACGGTTTATATACAAGATGAAATATCTCTACTTTTTATGCTTTTGGGCTTAGTCGATGAAGTCAAAAAGTGTTATATTGTGCTCAACGAACCTTATAAATCCTTAATTTTTCAAAAAAATTTTGAAGAAATAGTAACTACTATAGCCGAATATGAAAACAAGTTAAATCGCCAACAATTTATTGCGTATAAAAATCTCAGTAAAGCAATAGAATCGCTTTATACAGAAAGTCCATTGATTGCATCTACATCTAGAGAAGTTTTAGACAACCTATTTCCAGTTGCTGATAATGCGGATGATCCTATATTTACCGATCCCATATTTACAGAACTGCGTTCAAATTTTGATGAATGTTGCTCCTATAGAAGATGTCTTTTGCCATCTAGAGGAGTTAGTATTAGTAGTTCTAGTAGCTCTTGCTTTATTGCCACAGCAGCTTACTCAACTTCCAAGCACCCAGACATAGATACATTCCGCAATTTCCGAGATGAAAAACTCTTAACTAATCCTGTTGGTAAACAGCTAGTTAACCTCTACTACCAGATTAGTCCTAGCATAGCTAAATATGTGGAAAAACAGCCAGCAATCAAAAGCTTTGTGAGAAAGCAACTAGAACGTTTAGCCAATTGGATGCGTAATTAAAAATTTAAGAAGAGGTATATTTATGGAAATGAACCCTTGTAGTTTATGGTGTATTCATCCTGACGCAATTGATAAGAGTAAAGTTAGAAAAATGGCAGAAACCTATCTTTACGCCGGGGGATATCCTCCCTCATGGAGACCCATAGAAGTTTACTATTTTAAAGGACGATACTTAATTATTGATGGAAACCATAGAGCTATAGCTGCTTGCCAAAAAAATGGATACACTGAAACAAAAACTGTTCCTGTTATAGAAAGGCGAGATGGAGGAGAGTTTTTGACTGATGAAGATTTAAAAAAAGATTTTGACAAATTTCAGCAGGTGCTTTACTTAACTTAAGTACCCTGTTAGCGGCAAGAATTGGGGGAGAATTAAAAAATAGCGATCGCTTTCTTTTAGGTAGTGAAAAACTATGGAATACATAAATATTGTAAATATAACTTTTTTAGTTAGCGTACTAACTCTTATAGGTGTTATTGTACTTTTAAGGCGGCAGAATAAAGAATTATACAGGAAATTAAAAGATTTATACTCAATTATTCAAGAACTGAAAACAGCTGAAAACATCATTTCTCAAGCAGAAGAAATTAAATTAACAAAAAAATGGTATGACTATTTAAAAAATATCGATCTAAACGATCAAGAGGCTTCTTTTTTAACTGAAGAGGAATTACCTAGCCCTAACTCTTCATCTCAAAAAATTTTAAAGGCTTTTGAAAAAGCTACACAACGAGCCTTACCATCTTACCAGCTAATCAAAGTAGAAAAATGTACTCCCGGTAAAATTAAAGGCTCAGTTCGCATTCTTCTCCCACAAGGAAACGAAAGAGAAATAAAGTTTAATGATTGGCAAGATGGATGGAGAGCAGAATGTGTATTTAAACACGGAAATTCTAAACTTTCATTCCCAATGTATTACAGCGCGAGTTGTATGAATCCCATTCGCGCACAAAATATAAGCGGTATAGACACTTCAGATATAGAATTTATTCCTCATGGTTCTCAAGCAGCACAAAAAGGTATAAAAACTGAAGAATTTAGTAGAGTTATTGAAAGCCAAATCAAAATTTTGCGTAGTAACTTTGAGTGGGCTTCAAATGCTGTGGAAAGAAATGGAACAAGAGTTCATATTGAAGGAAATGGATTAAAAGTTGTTATTCGACGGAAAGGTGGACGCAGGATTGTTCTATGTGATGAAGCAGGACAAAAATTTAAGTTTGAAGAAGATTAAAATTGGTAAATCTAGCGTTTTAGCTGCGATCGCACATCCCCATCTTTTCTGGAAAAAGCGATCGTCTCCTTCCCTCTCAGCTATCATCAACTTCCACAAAAAGTGCCTCTAAGTCCCGATATCCACTCACTACTCGCGCTATCTCAATTCCTGCTTCAGTAGGGAAGTAAAATATTAAGTAATCTTCTACCGGAAAACTTCGTATCCCAGTTACCAGATCGGATCGAGGTTTACCTATACTAGGAAATTTTGCTAAAGTTTGGAATTTTTGGGTGATTTTCTCAACTATGTTAAGTGCTGCCTTAGAACTATATTGTTCTTTAAAAGCAACTATATCTCTCAAGTCTTGCAAAGCTTAGATTGAAATACTATAAGATGCCATTACTTTTTAGATCTTTGGGTAATTTCTTCCGTTAATTGTCTCATTGCTGTTTCCCCATCTATTTTTTCTCCCCGTTCCAGTTGTTCTACTCCAATCATCACTTCCCTTTTCAATTCCTCAAAACGCCCTTTGTAGATTTGCTGCCGTTCTTCTAACAGTTGCAATGCTTCTCGAATCACTGCTAGACCGTCTTGATATTTTCCGCTCTCTACTTGCTTGTTAACGAATTCTTCTAACTCTGGTGTTAATAAGATATTCATAAATTTCTTTTCGTTTGCTATGCACTTGAATTTTAGCATAGAAAATAAACCTTATAGTCCAGTCAACAAGTCTTCTGAACACTTGATTTGCTGATTTCTCCAATTTGTTTTTCACATCGATCGTAGATTACCTTAGCTTGTTCGCACTGTTCTGTAATTTGCTGTTCAAAAGTTTTTGCCATTTGCAGCAGTTCCAGCAATTCCCGTTCCTCTGGTAATTTCTTCATTGCAATCTTTGCATCTAAAAACTTAACTACTCATTTATAGGATTAGCAGAATTAAACTAGAAGGGACGTTTGAGAATTTGAGCGACAGTTCCGTACATTTCCCCTGTTAATCCATCAAGTTCGTGTTCAATATCTTCTAGCCAGCCAAGTTTACTTGTCCACTTCCCATTAGGTAATTGTCTGGCTGCATGAGTGGGAATACCATCCAAGTCAACATATATAGCTATTTTCTGATATCCAGTTTCTAATATTTCATTACCAGCGCGTTCATATCCTAGCGTTAGATAAGCTTGAACATAAGCTTCTAAAGTCTCCTCTTGAGGAACGCCATCAGGCCAATAAAATTGCTCTCCCGGTATAGGTTGCCACCAGCGATCGTTTTCCTCCACAGCCCATGCAAAACAATTATATTCCTCTGATTTTGGACTGGTAACTTGATAACCAGATCTCGACAACTTCGGCCATTTAATTTCTAGATCGGGTCTTCTATACATTTTCTTCGATCGCGTACCCTTTGTTTTTGCCCCATTCAATCCAAGCTGATGCCATTTGCTTAACTCTTCCTCTTTGTGCTGGTTCTATAGGATTTTCACCCGTAATTGTACTCAAAGCTGTTAACCAATAAAGGGGATTTTTTTTTAGTTCTAATAACAACAATGGCACAATTTTAGTTCCCATATTAATAATTTCTTGATAACAAGGATGCTGAGACATTTTAGAAGTAGAAGACATTCCAGCAACTTCATTTTCCCATTGTTTAGCAAGAGTATAAAACTTATTAACTACCTCTGGATCTAATTCGGAAATTTTTCTGATATCTGGCTGGGAATATTCTGATTGTGCCAGCAACTTTTCTAAGCTCATTAAAAGCAAATCTTCTATCGATACATTCAGGCGATCGGCAATTTTTTGTAGCAGCCGCAGGCGCTCATCTGAAATTGCAATTGTGATAGTATTCATCGGATTTACATAATTATGATTTTAACTTTTAGTTTATTATATATTCTTGCCTTAGTGTAGCCTACCGGAGGCATATCGCGCATCCCCATCTTTTCTGGAAAAAGCGATAATGCTACGCATCGCTGCGCGATCGCACATCCCCATCTTTTTTGGAAAAAGCGATCGCATTTTTAATCTCTTTAACAGTCAACAAGTCTTCTGAACACTTGATTTGCTGATTTTACCGATTTCTTTTTCACATCGATCGTAAATTACTTTAGCTTGTTCGCACTGTTCTCTAATTTGCTGCTCAAAAGTTTTTGCCATTTCCAGCAGTTCCAGCAATTCCCGTTCATCTGGTAATTTTTTCATTGCAATCTTTCCAAGCGATCAATAATTTTTCCTAGTCCTAATAACAGAAGATCACATTACTTCCTCAGCTAATAACCTACCATCAACCCTTTCATAATCATCTTCCAATAGCCAAGAATGTGCCTCATCATAAGTTAAACTAGAAAACTTCAATTGATAATTAGCACTTGGATCGTAGACACCGCATTTGCCATCGTTATCACTCACTAACATTAAAATTCGTGGCGGAAAAACTATCGGGTCTACCCATAATTCTAAAAATTGCCAATTACTGACTTGTACGGCGAGGTCTGGTACGTGGGATAACATGATAAAGATCTGTTCCTTTAATAATTTTTATTTCTGCGTAATCAAGCGGAATATTACTGCCATCAGCCCTAATTTGATATCCTATCGGCTCAGAAAAGTACAATCCATAACGCTCATAGTCATCATTTTCATCTTCAATCCCCGTTCTTTCTCCCCTTTCCTTAATGGATTTTATCACCATTTCCATAGTGATTCGGTCTTTAAATACATGAGCTTTTCCCTCTTTTTTGAGTAGTCGTCTAACTTGGTTTGTATCAGGAAGATGTCTATCAAACAAACTAATTCTAGGATCTGGCGTTATTTCACGTTTAATACCAGTCATGTATTAAGAAAAATTTAGCTTTTTCGTCACTGTAGTAATTTTTAATCTTACCATTTGAGTTAGCGGTAAAAAGTCAATTACGGCTGGAAGATTATCTAGATTTTGTATACCTTGAACTGTTGGATTAGTCAAAGAAACTAATAGCAACCCCCGTCTTACTTCATAGTCACAAATATCAGAAGTTACCACATATACACTTCTAGCCAGTAAACAATTACTCATTATTTTAAATAGTTCCTTAAAATGCAATTGTAATAGCTAGAATAGCATTTTTCAAATTTATTAGCTACTGACCCAAAAGTGCGTAGATGTAGCCTGCCGTAGGCATATCGCCCTTCATTAAACTCAAGGCAAAATCTCAAAACTCTTACAATGTCGAGGTCGAAATAATCTAAAATCGCGTTGATCTAAAGTTAATATCTTCGTACTGCTAAAACGTTCTGCCACAGTCATAACAGTTGCATCAACAAAATCAACTCGACTATCACTATATTCATCCAAAATTTCTGCGGCACGCAATAAATCTGCATCTGTTAAAGCTACTAAATGAAATCGACTTGCAGATAATCCTCTTAAGAAAGCTACAACTGTCGCTACACCAGCTTCACGTCCCACCAAATAAGCAACTTCAGTTAATACTGTTTGTAGTAACAAAATCTGTTTCTGTTGTGAATACACCCTAGTAACATTCCCGTGCATTGTATCTGTACGGTTAACTAAAGCTACAATAAAACCCGTATCAACTATAGGTGGTTTTCTTTCCATGTCCACCCAGATTTTTCAGTAATTTCTTGTTGTAAAATATCTTCTGATTTTGTAGCTAAATCGATCGATCCAGCAAACAAACCGACTAATGGATCGGAGGTTAATTCTGACACTTGTTGCCGATCGGATGTCACCCTTTGACGCACCAGCGCCGCCAAATCTTCTAATAGTTGCAATTGTTCATCAGCTGTGAGACTTTCAACTTGACTAAGTACATCTTGATAAACAGCCATAGACTTTGGGTTAGTATTTTTAACTCTTAGTTAATTATATATTCTGACATTGGCGTAGCTTGCCAAGATTGCACATCGCACCCTAATTTTCTGCTTTTATGCGATACAGCTTTTGCTTATATCTTTAGTGGAATGGTGCGTTACACTGGCGTTAACGCACCCTACGAATTTCTAGCGGTAATTAAAAATAAAAACGTCTACGAGGCAAAACTTTTAGTAAATGCTTGTAGACGTTTTTTTAAATTAAAACCCAGTTAGTTAAAGGGAATACTGAGTTAATTCAGCACAGAATTAAGATGCCAGAGCAACTTCTACTTTTTGTTGTAATTCACCTTTTTGGTAAAGCTCAATCATGATATCTGAGCCACCAATGAACTCACCATCAATGTATACTTGGGGAATAGTGGGCCAGTTGGAATATTCCTTAATCCCTTGACGAATTTCGGCATCCGATAATACATCTACGGTTTCATAAGGTACTGCTAATGTGTTGAGAATTTGCACCACATTGTTGGAGAAACCGCACTGGGGCATGAGTTTACTGCCCTTCATAAATACTAAAACTTTATTTTCTTTAACTAACTTATCAATCCGTTCTTTGAGTTCTGGTGTCATAGTTGTTTCGTAGATTCTTGCAGAGTCGGGCTAATTGCGATCGCTTTAATTAAAATGTGACAACTTGGAGCAGATTTGCGCCCAAGAGGATGTAAATTATTACCCTAACTTTGTTAGTGTATCGATAACATCCTGCTTGGTCAAGCAATCCAAGCTACAGTTTAAGATTTTGGGGTAGAAGTTTTCAGTGCTAGGGCGTGGATAGCCTCAGAAGACATAGCTTCTTTCAACACACCATAAACCATTTGATGTTGCTGAACTAGCCCTTTACCTGCAAACATGGAAGAAATCACACTTACCTGATAGTGATCTCCACCACCAGTTAAATCTTGCACTTCCACTTGGGCATCAGGCATTTCTGCCACAATCATCGCCTTCACCTGTTCTGGGCTAATCATTCCATTCCTCTTACGTAACAAAAATTTGACAGTTTGTTTTTAGTGTAAATTAATTATTGAGTCGATCGAGTAGATTAGCGATCGCTACTCCTTCTCGGATAAGGAGAATCCACAAAGCCCAATTCAAATAATTGCTGGTAAGCTTTTTTACCTAAATCTCTGGTGGGATTTTGCGATCGAATAATTTGTACCAACAAAGGCACAGCTAATTCTGGCTTATTTTGCACCCGATGTACCAAAGCTAATTGATAGGTAGCTTCATCCCGCTTTTGGGCAGTCTCTACCGCATTTTTGCGTTGGCTATCCGCAATCTTATTGTCAATTCCCGAAAAACTAGCCGCCAATTCTTGATAAAAATTAGATAACTGGTTAAAAACCTGACGAGCTTCTTGAAGTTTCTTCACTGCTAAATCATAATTTTGGTCAGAAACAGCACTACTAGCCTCAGCCATTAGTGCTTGTCCACCTGACAAGCTTAAAACAGTGTTCTCTTGACTTACAGTTAGTGATTCATAAGCCTTTTTTCCTAACTCTCGCGTTGGATTTTGGGAACGAATAACTTGTACCAGCAAAGGCACAGCTAATTCTGGCTTATTTTGCGCCTGATGTACCAAAGCTAATTGATAGGTAGCTTCATCCCGTTTTTGGGCAGTCTCTACCGCATTGTTTCTCAGGTTATCCGAAATCCGGTTGTCAATTCCCGAAAAACTAGCCGCCAATTCTTGATAAAAATTAGACAACTGGTTAAAAACTTGCCGAGCTTCTTGAAGTTTCTTCACTGCTAAGTCATAATTTTGGGCAGAAGCTGCACTACTAGCCTCAGCCATTAGTCGTTCTCCTCCCGGCAAGCTCAGTAAACTGTTATCTTGACTTAGAGGACGTAATTGGTTGGCATCTGTCCCTTCCAAAGGTTGAGCTTGGGTAGGGGATGCGGGAATAGCGGGTTGTTCTGATTCTGTTTGGGCACTTACTGATAAAGGCAAACTAAAAGCTGCCATAAGTGCCAGAGAAGTCAAACCGCTAAAGCGAAAGAAGCGAACAGTTGCAGGAAAAACCATGAACTCAGCTTTTTTTCTTTGCAGAAATCTAGGATGGATATTAACTTCGGAGTATATTAACATTACCTGGACAAATAAGGTGGGGATTTAAGTGTAACTGGATGAACAATTTGGTTTGGTAATGATAAAAAATTGTTATGTTTAACCAAGGCTTTGATTAAGAGGGCATTCATAAAGTCTTTTTAGGGAAGTTTGCAAATCTTCTGTTAACTGCTGGGCACTACGTTTGACATTATCGCCTCGATAATCAGCGACTTTGAGGGGAGAACCGATGTTAATGGTAATATTGCAGCCGCGGTGGGGGACTTGTTGACTGTACTCGATCGCGATCGGAACCACATTAATTCCCAAATTACACTTACTTGCCTCTGCTTGCAATGCGATCCGCGCAAAACCAGGTTTAAGTGGCTGAATGTAGTTTTCCCGAAAAATATTCCCTTCAGGAAACATCACCAACACTTTTTCATTTTGGAGCAATTCTACTCCGTGACGGATGCTGCTAATTCCTGGATGGTCTGTATCTACCGGAAAACCTCCCAAACGCCGAATAAACCAGCCTTGAATTCCTAACATTTCATTGGCAGAAACCATAAAATGCAGATCTCGACCAGTAACATCTCTTCCTGCGGCATAGCCTAGCATGATTGGGTCCCAACGAGAACGATGAGTAGGAGCGATGATTACTGGCCCTTGTTGAGGAAGATTTTCCTGACCTGTGACAGAAATTTTCCCAAAATAAATTGGAAGCACAATAAATCGTCCGATGGGATAAGCCAAAGAAGCTACCCAAGGAGAAACTTTAGAAGTAAGATTGGTCGATTTTATGGTTGTCAAAGAACGTGAGGGGGAATCAACTTGAGTCATCATACAAAAGATGGCTAGTAATTATATTTAAGCATCCTAATTTCCACCGTAAAGTTTTCTGGCTAAATTGTCTGGTGTTTAGGGACACTTAAAAGGGTGTCATTCGATTTTAGATTTTGGATTTTGGATTTTCGATTGACTTTAAAGAGAAATCTTCTGTCTTTTAGAGGATGTGCTGGTACTTTTACTCTGTTTTTGATTTCTGGCTACTTCCTTTTTTGCTGAAACCAAGATTGTAGCTGTTGACGACAGGGAGATTCAAGAATTCCCCCAAGTACAGATAAGCGATGATTAGAACAGGCGCTATCAGGAATGTTCGCAACTGTACGCACTGCACCAGTTTTGGGATCGTCTGCGCCATAAACTAGCATTTTTAATCTAGCTTGGACGATCGCACCCGCACACATCGGACAGGGTTCCAGAGTAACGTACAAAGTACATTGGTTCAAATGCCAATTTTGCAAAACTTTTCCCGCTGTTCTTAAGGCAATAATTTCCGCATGAGCAGTAGGGTCTTTATCCCGTTCCTTGCGGTTTTCTGCCTCTGCTAATAAATTACCATCTCCGTCAACAATCACCGCACCCACAGGCACTTCTCCTGCTTCTCCTGCTGCTTGGGCGAGTGCAATGGCGCGACTCATCCATCTTTGGTGCATTTCGTAGTTTAATGAAATCATTTAGCAGGGAAAATCGGTAATTAAATGCTTGGTTGCATTAATAATGGGTCTAATTTGGCTTCACTATCTAATTTGTAAATATCGTCACATCCGCCAAGGTGTTCGCTATTAATAAATATTTGGGGAACAGTTCTGCGTCCGTTAGCACGTTCTGCCATTTTGTTTCTCGCTTCTTCGTTACCATCAATTTTATACTCCGTGTAATTTACACCTTTCCACCACAGCAACATTTTGGCACGAATGCAGAAAGGACAAGTTTGCCAGGTGTAAATTTCTACATTGGCTTTCATGCGTTCTGGGTGTCGTCCTAAAATTGGATTCAGAAAGTCGAGCATTTTATTGTACCTAAAAATAGCATCTATAAAAAATCAGGTGAGCATTGCTCACCCTACAAAGGAATTATGACAAATTTTCACCAAACAAAAAACTAAACTATTTGTTCGGTTGTGGAGTCATCCGCAAATAAGGTTTCACTTCTTCGTAACCTTTAGGGAATTTCTCTTTCAAAACTTCAGGATCTTTCAAAGATGGCACAATCACAACATCTTCGCCATCTTTCCAGTTTGCAGGTGTCGCCACACTGTAATTATCTGTCAGTTGCAAAGAGTCAATTACCCGCAAAATTTCATCAAAATTTCGTCCAGTGCTGGGAGGATAGGTAAAGCTCAAACGCAGTTTCTTTTGGGGGTCAATAATAAAAACTGTGCGAACTGTTACCGTGTTGGTAGCATTGGGGTGAATCATGTCGTAAAGGTCTGAAACTTTCTTATCTGGATCTGCCAGAATGGGATAATTCAGTTTTACGCTTTGAGTTTCTTCGATGTCGCCAATCCAGCCTTTGTGAGATTCTACATCATCCACGCTCAACGCTAGTACTTTTACGTTGCGCTTGTCGAACTCTGGTTTGAGACGGGCGACTTCGCCTAATTCAGTGGTGCAAACAGGTGTATAATCTGCGGGGTGAGAGAACAGAACAACCCAGCTGTCTCCAGCCCAGTTATAAAAGTCGATCTCGCCTTCGCTAGAAGCTTGAGTAAAGTTGGGAACGGTGTCGCCTAGTCTAAGCGCCATAATAGGTTTCCTCTGCGCTGAAACCGCTAAAATCATTTACTTTGCAATCATGCCATAAAAACCCGACTTTTCCGATCGGTTTTTAGATATTTTAATGTTTTGCTGAGCATTTTGTAACTTGAGGTACAATTTTTCGGCTGAGAGGCTGCTATGTGTAATTGTTTACCTGCCTGCATTGGAATAATAGCAACAACACCTTTGGGGTGTAAGAGTCAACGGTCAACCAGGCTTTAGCAGCAAAACTTTACACAGGTATTATAAAGACGGTTCAGCAGAGGTATCCACGCTCTGATAGACTTGAAAACTGTTAGAGCCAGACGAAATATTGCCTAGTTAAGCCTTGGGAGGACAGACCCCGTGTTGGAAAGTACGCTCGGATTAGAGATTATTGAAGTTGTTGAACAAGCGGCGATCGCTTCTTCTCACTGGATGGGGAAAGGAGAGAAAAACACCGCTGACGAAGTGGCTGTAGAAGCCATGCGGGAACGGATGAACAAGATACATATGCGGGGTCGCATTGTCATCGGAGAAGGGGAACGCGATGAAGCCCCCATGCTTTACATTGGTGAGGAAGTGGGTATTTGCACCCGTGAAGATGCCAAAGATTTTTGTAACCCTGATGAATTAGTAGAAATTGATATCGCTGTTGACCCCTGCGAAGGTACTAACTTAGTAGCCTATGGACAACCAGGCTCGATGGCGGTACTAGCAATTTCGGAAAAAGGTGGTTTATTTGCTGCGCCTGACTTCTATATGAAGAAGTTAGCTGCTCCTGCGGTGGCGGCTGGTCATGTAGATATTAATAAGTCAGCTACAGAAAACCTGAAAATTCTCTCGGAGTGCATGAGCCGTTCGATCGAAGAATTAGTAGTGGTGGTGATGGATCGTCCCCGTCACAAGGAATTAATTCAGGAAATTCGCAACGCAGGCGCAAGAGTTCGTTTAATTAGCGATGGTGATGTTTCTGCGGCTATTTCTTGTGCTTTTTCAGGAACCAACATTCACTGTTTGATGGGTATTGGTGCAGCACCAGAAGGCGTAATTTCTGCGGCGGCGATGCGCTGCTTGGGTGGACACTTCCAAGGACAGCTGATTTACGATCCAGAAGTTGTGAAAACTGGTTTAATTGGTGAAAGTAGGGAAGGTAACATTGCCCGTTTGCAGGAAATGGGAATTAATGACCCTGACAAGGTTTATAACGCTGATGAACTAGCTTCTGGGGACACTGTGTTGTTTGCGGCTTGCGGTATTACTCCGGGAACTTTAATGGAAGGAGTTCGTTTCTTCCACGGCGGCGCAAGAACTCAAAGCTTGGTTATTTCTACTCAGTCGAAGACGGCTCGTTTTGTGGATACCATTCACTTATTCGATAATCCCAAGAGTTTGCAATTGAAATAAGCGATCGAGAAAGGGAACGGGGAACGGGGAATGGGAAATAGTTTTTTCTCTTTTCTTGTTGTCTTTCCTGATTTTCTGATGTCTTAGAGTCATGAGGAGAAGGGTAAAGGTAAAGATTCTTTTCTAAACTTTACCTATTTCTCTTTTTTCTTGTAACATATTCAGGTTTTCTTGCCTGATTTTCCAGCTGCCTTGATTTTTTTAAAATAGTAGGTAATTGGTAATCAGTAATGGATAATAGATAAGAATATCAGCCAATTACCAACTAGCAAATTAACAATTAGCCGTTAGCAATTAACCATTAGCAAATGAATATTGCAGTAGTAGGGCTTAGTCACAAAACAGCACCAGTTGAAATTCGTGAAAAACTGAGCATTCCCGAAGCACAGACGGAAAGTGCGATCGCGCAACTGAAAAATTATCCTCATATTGAAGAAGTTGCGATCCTCAGCACTTGTAACCGTCTGGAAATTTACGTGGTACTCTCAGAAACCGAACAAGGGATTTCTGAAGTGCGTCAGTTTCTCTCAGACTACAGCAAGTTACATCTGGGTGAACTGAGGCGACACCTGTTCATTTTGTTGCATGAAGATGCTGTCATGCACTTAATGCGGGTATCGGCTGGGTTAGATAGCTTAGTCTTGGGAGAAGGACAAATTCTCGCTCAAGTCAAAAACACCCACAAAGTTTGTCAACAATACAAAGGTGTTGGACGAATTTTAAATCAATTGCTGAAAGCGGCGCTTACTGCTGGTAAGCGAGTTCGTACAGAAACTAACATCGGTACTGGCGCTGTCTCCATTAGCTCCGCTGCTGTGGAATTAGCACAAATCAAAGTTTCTTGTTTAACTACCAGTCGGGTAACTATTTTGGGTGCTGGGAAAATGTCGCGCCTTTTGGTACAACATTTAATCAGCAAAGGAGCTACACAAATTTGCATTGTGAATCGCTCTATGCAACGTGCCCAAGAGTTAGCTAAACAGTTTTCGGAAGTGGAAATTCAGTTACATCCGCTATCAGAAATGATGTCGGCTATTGCGTCTGCTGATATTGTTTTTACTAGCACTTCTGCAACTGAACCAATTTTGAATCGCTCTAAGTTAGAGGCGGTTTTAGATGATAGTCGTTCTTTAATGTTGTTCGATATTTCTGTACCGCGCAACGTGGCTGCTGATGTTAATGAAATTTCCCATGTTCATGCTTTTAATGTGGATGATTTGAAGGCTGTTGTAGCTCAAAATCAGGAAAGTCGCAGACAAATGGCGCAAGAAGCGGAAGCACTTTTAGAGGAAGAAGTTGCTGCTTTTGATATGTGGTGGCGCAGTTTGGAAACTGTTTCTACTATTAGCTGTTTGCGCGATAAAATGGAAACGATTCGGACTCAAGAGTTAGAAAAAGCTCTCTCTCGTTTGGGTACTGAATTCGCGGAAAGACATCAGGAAGTAATTGAAGCGTTGACTAGGGGAATTGTGAATAAAATTCTCCACGATCCAATGGTACAATTACGCGCCCAACAGGATATTGAGGCGAGACGCAGAGCTATGCAATCTTTGCAAGTGCTGTTTAATTTGAGCACCGAAACTCAATCTGGGGAAGCAATATAGCTGAAGCTGTCAGTTAGTTGTTACCAAGTAATTTTAGATTTTAGGTTTCGGGTTTTTGTTAAGAAAATCGGAAATCTAAAATCTAAAATAGTTTTTAGGATAGAGATACAAGGTAGGGGAGAGAATTTTAGTTGTAGTTGTAGGGTGCGTCAGACCATAAATCTGATCGACAACATCAGGGTTTTAGGTTCTGACGCACCCTACTAATTGGATCGTACAGAGGCAGGGGAGAAAATTTTAATTACAATAGTAAATAATTCGAGTTGTAGGGTGCGTCAGACCATAAATCTGATCGACAACATCAGGGTTTTAGGTTCTGACGCACCCTACTAATTGGATCGTACAGGGGCAGGGGAGAAAATTTTAATTACAATAGTAAATAATTCGAGTTATTGGGCTGCAAAGTAATGCAATCTAACACTGGAAAGCAAAAGTTCGATCGCATTTTTCACAGATTTACCCAAGTAATTTTATGGTTATTGGGTTTGTGGTTGGGTGTTGAGTTATTGTCTCGGCTAATAGCAGAGGCTTTATGGTTTGCGGAAGTTGATTTTCAACCTGCTTTTTGGATTAGGTTAGTAACTCAGGTGGGTTTGTGGACGATCGCTCTTTTTTCTGTAGGCTTTTTGCTGTTTAATTTAAATATTGCGGAACGTCATCTTAATCCTAAGCCTAATTCTTCATTTGGGGAACTAAGAAAACCTGTTCTAAATGTTACGTCTAATTACTCGCTTCCTGAAGTAAGAAAACCTCCCTTAGCGACTAAATATAAAATTGAAAGTGAGGAAAGAAGTTTTAGTTTGGGTTTACGTTTGCTGTTAACTTGCACAATTGGCTTAAGTTTATTAGTTGGATTATTACTTTTTCATTATATTACAGTTGCGATCGAATATTGGCAACCAAATGTAGATGTTACTGCTGTAACTACGACACTTCCGGCGCATTTTGATGTATCGACAGTTTGGCAAAGGTGGCAAAATTCAACTAATTGGCAGTTAATTTTGCTGCCGATAGTTTCCCTATTAATTATTATAAAACCTAGAGTGGTTTTAAAAGCGATCGCCATTCTAATCAGTTTGAGTTTGGGAATGGTTTTATCGGCGCAATGGATCAAGTTTTTAGAGTATTTCCAAGCGCAAAGTTTTCAAATGACCGATCCTTTATTTAATCGCGATATTGGTTTTTATATTTTTGGTTTACCGATTTGGGAACTATTAGAATTTTGGCTAGTAGCGTTATTTGGCTTTGGTTTTGCAGCTGTTGCTTTAATTTATTTACTATCAGGAAATAGCATAAGCGAAGGGAAATTTCCTGGGTTTAATAAGGCGCAACAAAACCATTTATTGTTACTTGGCGGCGCAGTCATGCTGTGCGTAGCTTATAGTTATTGGTTGCGACGTTACGAATTATTATATTCAACTCAAGGGGTGGTTTACGGCGCGAGTTTTACTGATGTAACAGTGCAGTTACCAATTTATACTTTGCTGAGTTTGTTGGCAATTGCGATCGCGTTTTTACTACTTTGGCGATCGATTTTCCCCGAAACTGCCAAACTGAGAAAAAATCAGCAAGGAAAACGCAGTAGATATTTTTTAATTTCTACAGGGGCGCTGTTACTTTTTTCCAGCTTATTTGTCTTGTCGTTTATCTTTCCTGAAGTTGTCCAAAAATTAGTAGTTCAACCTAACGAAGTAACCAGGGAAAGACCTTTTATTGAAAATAATATTAGATTAACTAGACAGGCATTTCAACTAGACAAAGTTGAAGTAAGAACCTTTTTTCCTCAAGGTGGATTAAGTGCAACTGATATTGTCAATAATGATGAAACAATTCGGAATATTCGCCTTTGGGATACTCGTCCGCTTTTAGATGCTAACCGACAATTACAACAATTTCGACCTTATTATAGATTTCCGAGTGCAGATATCGATCGCTACACTTTAGCAACTACACTACCCAAAGAAACTGAAAAAAGACAGGTAATTCTAGCTGCTAGAGAGTTAGATTATAATGATGTTCCCGACCCGGCAAAAACCTGGGTAAATAAACATTTAGTTTATACTCATGGTTATGGATTTACCATGAGTCCGGTTAATATAGCGGCACCGGGAGGATTACCATATTACTTCGTCAAGGATATCGGTACGGAGACAAATAGCGGGAATTTACAAACATCAGATCCCTTTATTCGTTACAGTATTCCTACTGACAACCCGCGAATTTATTATGGAGAAATTGCGAATACTTATGTGATGACTAATACCCAAATTAAAGAGTTTGATTATCCTAGCGGAGATGAGAACGTTTATAACACTTACGATGGTTTAGGGGGAATTAGACTTAATGTTTGGTGGCGAAAATGGGCATTTGCCAAATATTTGAATGATTGGCAAATGTTATTAACGAGGAATATTACAGAGGAAAGTAAGGTCTTATTTCGCCGAAATATTAATGATAGAGTACGAGCGATCGCACCTTTTTTAAATTACGATCGAGCGCCTTATTTAGTAGTAACAAATACTCCTGAAGAACCAGAATTAACCAAGAGTGTCAAAAACCATTTGTACTGGATTATCGATGCTTATACAACTAGCGATCGCTATCCCTATTCTGACCCCGGAGAGACGAAATTTAACTATATTAGAAACTCGGTAAAAGTAGTAGTTGATGCTTACAATGGTGATGTCAATTTTTATGTTGCCGATCCCGACGATCCAATTATTAAAAGCTTAAATGCAATCTTTCCGAAAATGTTTCAACCGCTGTATACGATGTCTGCGGCACTGCGGACTCATATTCGGTATCCGATCGATATTTATAGCATTCAATCGGAAAGACTACGCGCCTATCACATGACAGATCCCAGAGTTTTTTATAACCGGGAAGATTTGTGGAAAATTCCTACAGAAATTTATGGAGGTCAACCACAATCAGTTCAACCTTATTATTTGATCATGAAATTGCCCACCGCTAGAGAGGAAGAATTTATTTTATTACTTCCTTTTACACCTACAGCTAGAACCAACTTAATTGCTTGGTTGGCAGGTCGTTCTGATGGTGCAGAATATGGTAATTTATTACTCTATCAATTCCCCAAACAACAGTTAGTTTTTGGGCCAGAACAAATTGAAGCTTTAATTAACCAAGATCCGGTAATTTCTCAGCAAATTTCTCTATGGAATCGTCAAGGTTCAAAGGCAATTCAAGGTAATTTGTTAATTATTCCCATTGAACGATCGCTACTTTATGTAGAACCACTTTATTTAGAAGCAGAACAAAATAGCGTACCAACTTTAGTGCGGGTAATTGTTGTTTATGAAGACCGCATTGTGATGGCAGAAACTTTAGAAAAAGCACTTGATGCAATTTTCCAACCTTTACCAGCAACTCCCGCACCTATTGTTCGTCCGGTGGAAAATATTCCACCAGAACCTTTACCGCCTTTAGCACCATAAAATGCTGAGTAATGAAGAAATTAGATTTCTTTCTTTACTTGCTGATAATCAGTGTCACACCACTTACTCCCCAAGCAGCAAAAAATCCGCGAAATAATTCTTCGCTAGCGGCAGTTAGTTCCCCATCTTCACCGACTATTCCCCCACTAACTAATTTTCCGCGATCGCTCACAAAAGTCAACCTTTGTTCGTTATTTTCATCCTTCTGGATTAACAAACGACCTCTCGCTAAAATTTGACCAGCACTACTCGAAATTGCACAACGCATTGTTTATTTATTGTTCATAGTTCCTTGTTTATTTTACAGGACTAAAGTACGTTGTTGTGCTTCAAAACTAAGTCTGGCGCTGAAGCGCAACAACGTACCGAAAATAGCAAGAGTTTTACAAAAGCACTCCAATTTGTTTGAGGTAAACTGGTGTAAAAGGTTCATCTGGTCTGAGTTGGTAATTTTCCATCCAACCTTGACGGCGAATTGAAATATTATCTCCTTGTTTTTCCACTACGGTAGCGTCTTCGTAGACATTTCCCATTAAAGTTTTTTCGGTTGCAGTGGGATTATCTAAAACCAGAATGTTGCTACCTTGGTAAAACATTCCATCTCTTTCTAAGATATCTTCGCAATATTCAGCTATCAGTAAATCCAGCTTAGGATTACGTAATAAACTTTGCACGTTTGTATTGTAATCTTTGTGCATAACTTTTTCGGAACGGTTCACAAATACCCCTTCACGGCAAATTGCACCGATCGTCCAATTAGGATATTTTAAGAGAATGTGATCGATCGTATCTTCCAACTCTTTCAGCGAAATTCGGTTAAAAGTAATAATCGGAATTCTCGCCTCATCCGCATTCTTAAAGAAAGTTTCAATAATAAAAGATGGCACATCTACACTTTCTCCAAAAGCCGGATTTAAGTGCATGAAAATTCCCGGTGCTGAGTTAATTTCCAGAATCGCAAAATTCCCAGCTTTCCAAGACTCCGCCAGACTTTCAGCAATCACATCAATCCCCATGCAAACTAACCGGAAATGCTGGGCAATATCCTGAGCCAAAATAATATTATCAGGGTGAACTGAAGCCGTAGCATCTATACTAACTCCACCAGCAGAAAGATTAGCAACTTTACGCAAATAAACAATTTTTTCTGCTGCAATTACACTATCCATTGACAAGTTTTGTTCAGCCAAAAACATCTCCATTGCATCATCAACTTGAATTTTTCCCATTGGTGAAGTCGGAGTATCTAAGCGTTCGGTTTTAGCATTTTCCTTACTAATTAATTCGGAAATAGTCGAATTTCCATCCCCAACTACCCAAGCGGGACGACGTTCAGTAGCAGCAACAAATTTACCATTGACACAAAGTAAGCGAAAATCCGAGCCTTTATAGCTTTTCTCAACAATAATATCTACAGGTTGAGTCGGAGGAATAGCTTTTAAAGCCCGATTAAAAGCGTGTTCTAATTCCTCACCATTTTGGACATTTGCTGTTACCCCAATTCCTTTATGACCCACAACTGGCTTAACTGCTACTGGATAACCAACGATATCAGCGGCATCTAAAGCACCTCGAAAAGTGCCAACAATTTCACCTTTTGGTACGGGAAAACCAAGGGTATGTAAAAAAGCCTTACAGTCATCTTTACGAGTAGTAAAATCAGAGTCTAAATGGCTATCATGGTCAAAGGTTGTCGCCACTCCCCGCACTAATTTTTTCCCATAACCATACTGCATTAATCCTTCATCCCACAAGTAAAATACGGGAATTCCTTTTTCCGTTGCCGTGCGGAATAAAGAATAAACTGTCGGGCCTCCATAAACTGAGGCACGAAACATTTCTTGCAGAGATTTAAACTTTTTGTGAAATAGGAAGTCGTCATTTTGGGTAATAGCTTCTAACCAATCCCAAACAAAATAAATTACTGCTTTGGTAGTCCGGGCATGGATAGTTTCTATGGCAATTATTTGATAGTTTTTATATGAATTAACGCTCCATTCTTTGGGGTGTAAGCCCATCTGCAATTTACCTACTTCCATGATTGTTTCAGCTAATAAATGCCCGTAAATTTCATAATTTCTATCTTTTAGTTGTGGGCAAAATTTGCTAATCTCTGTTACATAATCTTCAATAGTTAGAGGTTCCAGATCTCCGGTAAGATCGAAATCAAAAACGATCGCTCCTGTACTTAAATATGGATTAGGCCCTAAATAGTACTTAATGTTAAAAATGTCAAATGCGTCTTTTTCTCTAGCATTAATTCTGGGATCGTCATTAATTCTTTCCCTGACCATTACTCTCTCCTTTGGTAGAATAGGCTCCTCTGGTATCAATCTAGGTTAGTTTGTTTTGGGGAAATTTTCTTCTATCTATAGTCAGTATTCTCTAATCTATCCAAACATTATTGTTCTTCGCCTCAAAAATTAGTTTAAAAACTCTTTTTTACCTCAACATTTAGAATGATTTAGTTTTATGCTTACTAATAAATACTGTAAACTTCGGCGTTAAAAGCTATCCCTTGAGAAAGATGTCTTTGCTAAAACAACAACTTAAATTAAATGTAAATAAGATCACATTTTAGGAGGACAGTAAAGTGACTGTCACCAAAACTCCTCTAAGAGAAGAAGTTCATCAACTAGCTGAAAAAGCTTTTCACCTCAACTTGATTTCGGGTTATGGAGATGGGGAATATAACGATGAATATCAAATTGTTTACCAAGGTAAACCTAGACATCTCCCATTAGAAAAGGCTCGTTCTTTTTTAAGCAAATTAATCCAAAATCAAGTTAGGAACTGTTGCTAAAATTAAGCAACAAATATAAATTTCTTTCTCCTGATTCATACCTTGAATTAGGAGCTTTTGTTTTGCAAAGAAATAAATAACTTCGCCAACTACCTCAGAATATTTTACACTTTTACTCTTTTATTTTTCATCTCTCTGAGAGTATAAGCTTTAAGAAGTAGAGGATATCACACTTTAGAATTTCATTCTGTATAAATATCTACCAAACGGCTGTTTCAACTAATTAAATAACCATGTTTTACTTAAACTACTTCCAAATTTACTAATTTTAAAAAGTGAGTTTATATGGCTGACAATCAAGAACCTGGGCAATTAATAATAATTGGTGGTGCCGAAGAAAAGGACGGAGATTGTAAGGTACTTCGGGAATTTGTGCGCCGTGCGGGAGGTACAAAAGCCCGAATTATTATTATGACGGCAGCCACAGAATTACCCAGAGAAGTAGGAGAAGATTACACAAAAATATTTGAACGTTTAGGCACAGAAGATGTTCGGATTATTGACACTGTAACTAGAGATGACGCTAGTTCATCGACATATTTAGAAGCAGTAGGAAAGGCTACTGGTATATTTTTTACTGGTGGCGATCAATCGCGAATTACGAGTATCATTAAAGATACTGAACTCGATACTTTAATTCACAAACGTTACGCTGAAGGTGCTGTAATTGCGGGTACTAGTGCCGGGGCAGCAGTAATGCCTGATGTGATGATTGTGGAAGGAGATTCTAAGACAAATCCGCGTGCAGAAGTTGTAGAAATGGGCCCTGGAATGGGATTTTTACCCGGAATTGTTATCGATCAACATTTTTCTCAACGGGGACGTTTAGGGCGTTTAATTGCAGCATTAGCACAGCAACCTGCTGTTTTAGGATTTGGAATTGATGAAGATACAGCAATAGTAGTTAACCAAAATGTAATTGAAGTAGTGGGCAGTGGTTCTGTAACAATTGTTGATGTTGCGGAGATTACTCACAGCAATGTAGATAATCTTTTGAAGGATGAACCAATGGCAATTTGTGGCGCTAAATTGCACATTCTTCCTGACGGTTATCGCTATGATTTGAAGAACAGAAAACCAATTTTAGAACGCATCATTCAACCCTTAGCCGCTGCGTAGGGGCAGAGGGGCAGGGGGGCAGAGGGGGGAATTAAATTTCACCTTACTTTACCCTTTCTTCCCTTAGAGTTTTCTACTTTTCCTAGTCCCTAGTCCCCAGTCCCTAATCCCCAGTCCCTAATCCCTTTCCACTTTATAAAATATTATCGAGAAATTGTTTTGCCCGATCGCACTTTGGATGCGAGAAAAACAGTTCTGGGGGTGAATCTTCGGCGAGTTTTCCTTGATCTAAGAATAAAATGCGATCGGCAACTTCTTTGGCAAAACCCATTTCATGAGTCACAACTGCCATTGTCATCCCGGATTTTGCTAAGTCTTGCATGACATCTAAAACTTCTTTCACCATTTCTGGATCGAGGGCAGATGTAGGTTCATCAAATAACATGATATCCGGTTTCATGGCTAGGGAACGAGCGATCGCCACCCGCTGTTTTTGTCCTCCCGAAAGTTGGGCAGGATAAACATTCGCCTTCGCTTCTAAACCCACCTTTTTTAACAAATCCATTCCCACTTTTCGCGCCTCTTCCTCAGAGGTATTTTTTACTTTCATCGGTGCATACATGACATTTTTAATTACTGTCATGTGAGGGAAAAGATTAAAATGTTGAAACACCATTCCGACATTTTGCCGCACTTTCATAATGTCAGTTTTGCGCGAAGTAACTTCTACTCCATCAATAAAAATCTTGCCGGAAGTAGGTGTTTCCAGTAAATTCATGCACCGCAAAAAGGTAGATTTTCCCGATCCCGAAGGGCCAATTAATGCCACTACTTGACCTCTATCAATCTCGGTAGAAATCCCTTGTAAAACGTTGAGAGAACCGAAGGATTTATACAGATCCTCAACCTTTATTGCAATTTCTGTTTTGCCGTTTGATGCCGTAGCATCTTTGTTAAGCACTACGTTGTAATCGTCGTTCAAGTTTAGAACCTCCCCATGTTAAAAGCATTACCAAAACGTAATAAATTAAGCCAGCTACTAACAGCGGTTCAAAATAGATATATTTTTCTGCACCCACAATTTGCGCCCGACGGAGTACATCCACCACACCAATTGTTGACACCAATGATGAATCTTTTAAAAGAGCGATACTTTCATTCACCAAGGAAGGTAAAATATTTTTCACTGCCTGGGGTAGGATAATATCTTTCATCATTGGTTGATAAGGTACTCCTAAAGATAAAGCTGCTTCTTTTTGTCCTTTATCAACTGCGAGAATCCCTCCTCTAATTGTCTCAGAAATATAAGCACCTGAGTTGAGAGTGAAGGTAATTACACCTGCTAATAATGCGGGAATATCGTAACCAGTTAATTGCGGTGTTGCATAATATACTAATGCAATTTGTAATAGCAGCGGTGTACCTCGGAATACAGAAGTATAAACCTTCGCAAATATATTCAAAGGTTTGATGGTAGAAATTTTAAACAATGCCAGAACAATTCCCCAGAGGAATCCGAAGAATGCGGAAATTAGGGTAAATTGTAATGTTACTATTATTCCTTGAGCGATGAAGGGAATACTAGCCCAAGCTGTATCAAAACTGGATGGTTTTTTGTCGTCTTCAGCTGCTTGATTTCCGCCTTGGTTTTCAAACCATTTTTTCACTAGTGCTTCCATTTCTCCATTTTCTTTCATTTGTTGGAGAACTCTATTAAAGGGTTGCACTAATGGGGAACCTTTGGGAAATGCGATCGCCGATCCTGCTTCTTCCGAACTGTTAGGAATAGTCGTAAATTCTAAATCAGGATTATTAGCAATAAATCCCTTAGCAATGGCATCTTCAATAATTGCTGCATCGATGCGATTCGATTTAATTTCTTGAATCAAATCCCCGGTTTTATTCAAAGCAACTATTTTCGCACCTTTGATTTTTTCTTTGGCAAATTTTTCTTGTGTCGAACCTAATTGCACGCCGACTCTTTTACCAGCTAAAGACGCAATTGTTTTTAAATTTGTGCCTTTTTTGGCAACAATTGTGTTTTTTGCTTCGTAGTAAATCTCAGAAAAATCGACATTTTTCAACCGTTCGGGAGTGGGAGTCATCCCCGCCATTGCGAAGTTTGCTCTTCCTGATTGTAAAGCCGGAATAATCCCACTAAAATCTGTATCTCTTATTTCCAGTTCGTAGCCTAATTCTCTGGTAATGTACTTCGCAATATCAACATCAAAACCAATAATATCATCTCCACTACCCGTTTTTCTAAACTCATAAGGTGGGTAGTCAGCGGAAGTCACCATTATTAATTTTCGCCCGCTGTTCTGATTTTGGGCAACTGTAATATTGTCGGGAGTAGCAGCATTAGCTACCTTATTGTTGGGTTGATTGCTAAGTTTTTCAATGCCATCACTACCAAACCATTTTGTTACCAATTTTTGCAATTCTCCGGTTTGTTTCATTTCCCGAAGAACTTGATTAAAAGAGTTAACTAATGGGGAGTTTTTGGGAAATGCGATCGCCGATCCAGCTTCCTCCGAAGTAGTAGGAATTGAGTGATAAATTAATTCGGGATTATTAGCAACATATCCTTTAGCAACTGTGTCTTCTAAAATTGCTGCATCCAGCCGTTTTGACTTTAAATCCTGAATAATACTTCCCGGTCTATTTAATGCTACTACTTGCACATCTTTCAAGGATTTAGCCGTTTTTTCTTGAGTTGTTCCTAACTCAACTCCGACTTTTTTTCCGGTTAAATCTGCGGTACTTTTCAGGTTAATATTTTTCTGGGAAACGATCGTATTTTTAGCTTCATAGTAAAGGTCAGAAAAAGCCACATTTTTCTTTCTTTCCGCCGTGGGAGTCATTCCCGACATCGCAAAATCTGCCCTTTTCGACTGCAAAGCCGGAATAATTCCACTAAAATCTGTATCCCTAATTTCCAGTTCATAACCTAATTTTTTGGCAATGAATTTGGCAATATCAATGTCAAAACCTACAATTTCACTATTTCCGCTAGCTGTTTGACGAAACTGATAAGGTGGATAGTCAGCAGATGTCACCATGACTAATTTTTTATCAGCATTGTTTTGTGCTGTTACATAGTCAGTTCTGAAGTTTCCGACTATTAGAGATATGACTAATGTGGCAATAAATAAAATCGCCAGGAACCATTTTTTTCTGAACATGGTTGATAACTTTCCTAGTTATTTATTCCTAAAAAAAGCCAATTTTTTTAATTCCCCCTTGGGTTGGAATTAATGATATATGGCTTATTAGCTGATTGATTGTATTTTTAGTTACAAAATATTTTACCAAATCTATCTTTAGATAGATACCCGTTGATTGTACCTAAAAAACAAAAGAAGTTCTAATTACACCGACTATCGCATCAGGATTTCGTGCATCGTGATTAGGTGCAGTTAACCACAAAAAGCCGGGAGTAATCGAGATGTAATCATTAAGTTGAATGCGGTAAAATGCTTCAATGTGGAATCCGGTATCGCGATCGCTTCTGCGCCCATCTGGTAAACCAATTGCAGCTGCTAAAGCTGCATTACTAGTACTTATTAATTTCGGCTGCATTCCAAACACAATTCCCCCATAATTTCCCTTTTTACCTAAGTCTGGAAAAGCCAAAGTTGCCGCATAATTCAAAACCTCAGCATCACCTTTTATCCCTAAAGCACGCGCCGCCGTATAACCAACCCAGCCGCCTAATTCAAAATTGGGATTAAACCGATAATTAGCTTGAAGACCATAACTATTTCCCACAACGGGACCTGCGCCAATTACTTTGGCTGCACTGCTTCCCGCTAAAGTATCAACCCCAAATTCAGGAGAATAGGAATTAAGATAAAGTAAGCCAAATTTTAGCTTTTCTCCAGAATAAACTAACTGCGCCCAAGCACTGTAACCACCATTAAACCAACCTTGTTTGTTACCTGGTAAATTGGGAGTTCCACTTTCGCCAAAATAAGCAAAGTCTAAACTTAAGCCTTTAGTAATTAAAAAGTTACCCCCAATTCCCGCCTGATTTCCTATAGGGAAATAAACCGGATTCACTTGTCCAAAATTACTCAAAGCACCAGTAGCAGTGTCAATGAAAGGAATAATTGTATCAGTGACATAAGTCGGATCGGTAGAAGCAGCATCCAGATAAAAGGTTAGTCGATCTCCTACAGGAAAACGATACTGCAATTGATTAATTGTTACCTCATTATTCCCGGATAAAGTACTAGGAACAAAACGAGTTTCTCCTGTTAATCCGGCGGGAGATAATTCGGAATTTCCGCCAAAAATCGCCCCTGTATCGATCGGTCTTAAATTAGTCGCTTGCAAACGAGTTCTTAAGCGATCTTTTCCGGTAAAACTACTATTAAAATCAATTCTCGTTCGATAAGATAATGTAGTTTGATTGACATCATCTGCCCTTTCCCCAAAAGCATCAGAAATATAAGTAATGACTTCCACCGCGAGTTTAGTAGTTGGGGAAAATTGCTGTGCTTCTACTTTATTTACTCTTGCTTCTAAAGCGTCAATTCGACCCCGTAAATTAGCTAATTCGCTGGCAAATTCTTCTTGTAATCTTCGCAGTTTATCTAAGTCTTCTTTACTAACTCCTTGAGGTAAAGCTGCGATTAATTCTTGAATTCTATCCAAACAACTGTTTAAACCTGCGGCGAATTCATAGCGGGTCATGGCGCGATTTCCGCGATAAGTTTGGTCTGGGTATCCTTCAATACAACCGTATCTTTCAACTAAAGATTGTAATGCCTGAAAAGCCCAATCTGTAGGTTGCACATCGCGCAATTGAGAAACCGAAGTTACCTGTTCTAAATTATCGGAATCTTCAGGAGTTTCTAACCTAGAATTTAATGATTCCGAGTATTGAACAATTTGTTCTAAACTAGTAGTATTTTCCGGGTTTTCAGTTGCATTTACCTGCTTTTGTTCTCCTAAGTCTTCCCTAATTTCTCCTGCTTGAGTCATCGGGGAAAGTAGCCCAACATTAATCAGAACAGCAACACCCAATGGTATCGCTTTTCCCAAACATTTATTCATTATGATCCTCACACCAAAAAATCTAGGCTACTCTAGAAACCCAGTTTTTTAAAAAACCGGGTTTCTGTTTACCTAAATTTTAAATTTTAGAGGAAATATTAAATTTAAATGTTAGCTACTATACAAGAGTTATTATTGTCCCAGATAAGCTTCTAGAACTTCAGAGTTATTTTGAATTTCTTCGGGCGTACCAACAGCGAGGTTTCGCCCTTCCGCTAATACCCAAACCCGATCGCACAAAGACATGATCACATCCATGTTATGCTCAATAATTAAAAAGGTCATTCCTTGGCGATTCCAACTTAAAATTCGATCGCAAATCTGATTAATTAAAGTTGGATTCACCCCCGCCGCTGGTTCATCTAATAAAATTAATTTCGGTTGCGACATTAACGCCCTTCCCATTTCTAAAAGCTTGCGTTGTCCACCCGACAAAGAACCAGCATAATCATTAGCTTTATCCGCTAATCCTACTGATTCTAAAACAGCGATCGCCCTTTCGCGCAACTCTTTTTCCTCACGCTTCAACTCATGCGCCCGCAACCACACATTCCAGAAGTTTTCTCCTATTTGTTTTTGCGCCGCTAACAGCATATTTTCCATAACTGAAAGTCGAGAAAGTACTCGCGCTACCTGAAAAGTGCGAATCATTCCCATTTGGGCAATTTGATAAGATTGTAACCTTTCTACAGGTTCCCCATCAAAAATTACCCGCCCAGAATCAGGACGAATAAAATTAGAAATTAAATTAAATAAAGTCGTTTTTCCCGCACCATTGGGACCAATTAACCCAGTAATACTACCTTGACTCACTTCCAAAGTAGCATTATCCACCGCTTTTAACCCACCAAAACTTTTATTTAAACCATTAGCTGACAACAAAATATTATTACTTGATTGCTGTCTTTGTGGTGCATCTTCCACCTGTTTGAGGATATCCTCTATATTACTTTGTGGTTCATTCAAAACTATTTCTGGAGGTCGGTCTTCTACCTGTTTAAGAATGTCCTCTATATTAGTTTGTGGTTCATTCAAAGGTACATCTGAAAGTGAATCTGATGGATTATTTACCAAGGGTTAATTCCTCCTTCTTCCCTAAAATACCTTGTGGTCTGACCATCATCAAAATAATTAATAATAAACCGATTACCATAATCCGAAAAGCCCCCAAACGGGCATCATCAAAAGGTAATAATCCCGGTAAAACAAAGCGGGTTCCTTCAAAATAAGCCCAAAAAATTACCGCCCCTAACAAAGTTCCGTAATTGTTTCCCGCCCCGCCTAAAATGACGATCGTCCAAGCATCAAAAGTAATCTGCGGTTGAAAGTTATCCGGGTAAACTGTAGCTAATTGCCAAGCATAGAAAGCCCCAGCCATTCCCGCGATCGCACCCCCCAACATCAAAGATTGTAACTTATACCAAAACACATTTTTTCCCAAAGCCTTTGGTACTTGTTCATCTTCCCTGATTGCCTTTAAAACTCTTCCCCAAGGCGTATTTACCAACCTTTCCAAACCCCAAAATACTACTGTTAAAACCAACAGTAATACTACCATTAACCCAGTTTTGTAATTAAAATTATTCGCATCAAGTATGGATATTAAACCGACAATATAAACAATTAAACCTAAAATTACGCCAATAATTGCCATAATTAAAGATGCGATCGGTAAAGATTGCCGTCCCTTTGCCAGTTGTAATTGTTTCCCAATCCAGCGCCACAATTGCCAGCCACCTAAACCAGCAATTCCTGTGAGCACAGCTATCAAAAAAAACTGTAACAACGGATTCAAAGTAACATTAGTAAAAGGTAAAGGAAAACCTTGTAAACCGAACACACCCGATCGCCATTGACCATTCCCGATCGGCAATTCCTGATTATTCACAACTAAGCGGATCATTTCCGATACCCCAATTGTGACAATTGCCAAATAATCTTCCCGCAAACGTAGCGTTGATATACCTACCAACAAACCCAAAAAAGCCGCTAAAACCGCACCAACTAAAGCACCAATAAATAGCGGAACTCCCTGCAAACTTAATAATACAGTAGTGTAAGCTCCCACAGTCATGAAAGCCACATGACCAAAATTAATTAAACCAGTAAAGCCCCACTGTAAATTTAGTCCTAAAGCGAAAAGCCCATAGACTGATATAAAAATGATTAGCGAAACTAAATAACCAGGAGTAAGCGTCATTAGAAGTAACTTTCTCAAAAACAAGTATCTTACTTTGTTAAGGCATTTTACCTTATATTAGGAGTATTATTTGAATTGGGAGAAGGAAAATTTTCCCATCCGGGTTTTGCTCACCCTGGAGAAGTTAAACCAGCCTTAAATAATTGAGAAACTTTGCTGTTCCCGGTGAACTGTTCCTGGTTGCCTCTTCATTAAATCATTATGAGATTTGTTCAAATTATATATTTAATCTTTCTATCTCCTTTAAACTGTTGGAAGAAAAAGACACTGTTAAACTTTTAGGATGAAAATTGCTATGGATGCAGCGGCACTCTGGCAACGTTACCAAGACTGGCTTTACTATCACGAAGGACTAGGATTTTACCTAGATGTCAGTCGCGTCGGATTTGATGACAACTTTTTACAAGCGTTGCAGCCAAAATTGGACAAAGCATTTAAAGATTTAGCTGCATTAGAAGCAGGTGCGATCGCCAACCCCGACGAAAACCGCATGGTAGGGCATTATTGGCTACGCGATCCCGACAGAGCACCCAGCCCCGAACTCAAACAAGGAATCATCGATACTTTAGAAAAAATCGAAACATTTGTCCAGAAAATCCACAGCGGCGAAATTCACCCCCCCAACGCCCCCAAATTTACCGACCTTCTCTCCATCGGGATTGGCGGATCGGCATTGGGCCCAGAATTTGTTGCCGAAGCCCTAGCCCCCGACATTCCCCCATTAGCAATTCATTTTATCGATAACACCGATCCAGCCGGGATCGATCGCACCCTCAGCAAACTCCAAAACAAACTCGCCTCCACCTTAGTATTAGTCATCTCCAAATCAGGCGGCACACCCGAACCCCGCAACGGCATGATCGAAGTACAACAAGCCTTTGCTACCCAAGGACTAGACTTCGCCAAACAAGCGATCGCCACCACCGGAGTCGGCAGCAACCTCGACAAAACCGCCCAATCCCAAGGCTGGATCGAAACCTTCCCAATGGAAGACTGGGTAGGCGGACGCACCTCCGAAATGTCCGCAGTCGGCTTACTCCCCGCAGCCTTACAAGGCATCGACATCCGCGCCATGTTAGCCGGGGCAAAAGAAATGGATATTGCCACCCGCATTCCCAACCTAAAAAGTAACCCAGCCGCCCTACTCGCCCTCTCCTGGTACTACATCGGCAACGGCAAAGGCGAAAAAGACATGGTAATCCTACCCTACAAAGACAGCTTGCTACTCTTTAGCCGTTACCTACAACAGCTAGTCATGGAATCGCTAGGCAAAGAAAAAGACCTCGACGGCAACATCGTCCATCAAGGCATAGCAGTTTACGGAAACAAAGGTTCCACCGATCAACACGCCTACGTCCAACAACTCCGGGAAGGAGTCCCCAACTTCTTCGCCACATTCATCGAAGTCTTAAAAGATCGCCAAGGCAAATCCCCCGAAATCGATCCCGGAATCACCTCCGGCGACTATCTTTCCGGCTTCCTACAAGGAACACGCAAAGCACTTTACGAAAACGATCGCCAATCCATCACCGTCACCATTCCCCAAGTCAACCCTTACACAGTCGGCGCACTAATCGCCCTTTACGAACGCGCCGTCACCATCTACGGTTTCCTCGTCAACGTCAACGCCTACCACCAACCCGGAGTCGAAGCCGGAAAAAAAGCCGCCTCAGAAATTTTGGATTTACAAACCAAAGTAGTCAAACTAATTCAGCAAGAAGGCAAACCCATGTACTTAAGCCAAATTGCCGAAAAACTAAGCGCAACCCAAGACACAGAAGCAATTTACAAAATTGTCCGACATCTGGCAGCTAACGATCGCGGCATCACCCTCCACGGCAACTTAGGCAAACCCAGCAGCCTAACCGTTTCCACCACTTAGGGGTTAGGGGTTAGGGGTTAGGGAAGATCCCCCCTGCACCCCTGCCCATTTTGAGAATATTAAAAAAATCTAAAATTAATTAGCAAAAACCACAAGCAAAACTTTTAAATCTAAAATCTAAAATTAATAATTATCCTAGCTTTTGGCAAGACTTACTCCTTCCCTAATTTAAGTAAAAAGTAGCATAGCTTAATCGGAAAGGAGAGCTATATAATAAAGCTCATATTAGGGAAAAATTAACTTCAATCCGAGCTTTTGAGCAATTTTTAGATGTTACACAAAAAGAACACTTCAATAGCCACTTTAGCTTTACTGCTAGCCCTAGCTGTGGTTCCTAAACCAGCAACTGCATCTCAAAAAAACCAGCCTATTTTAGCTCAAACTTCCACCACTACTACCACGATTCCCTTACAAAAGTCAGTAAAATCTGGCACTAGAGTAAGGATTGATGGTTCTAGCAGTGCAGCCACATTCAACCAAGCTCTTAAACAACGTTTTGAAAAAGAATACCCAGGCACAAAAGTAAATATTGGTTATCGGGGAACAAATACGGCTTTAAACTTATTACAGAAAGGACAAATAGATATAGCTGCTATTGGTCGTCCTTTAACAGATAAAGAAAAATCACTTGGTTTAGTTGCCGTCCCTCTACCGAGAACTAAAATTGCTGTGGTAGTCGGGCCAAAAAATACTTTTAAAGGAAGTCTCACAGATACCCAATTTGCCCGCATCTTTCGCGGCGAAATTCGAGATTGGTCAAAAGTGGGCGGTAAACGTGGTCGAATTCGCTTGATAGATCGACCAATAAATAGCGATACCCGCCAAGCTTTGCGAAATTATCAGGTTTTTCGCAACCGTCCCTTTCGCTCCGGCTCTAACACCATCAGAGTATCGCAAGATACTACCAGCGCCGTCGTCCAACGATTAGGAACTAATGGTATTGGCTACGCTATTTCTACCCAAGTAACTAACCAACCTAATGTTCGGATCGTCTCAATGCACAAGGTTTCTCCTAACGATCCCAAGTATCCTTTTTCACAACCAATTTATTACGTATACAGACGCAATAACCCCAGTGCGGCAGCTTTGGCATTTTTGGGTTTTGCTAGCGCACCCGCTGGAGAACAAATAGTAAAAGCCGCGGCTGGTGTTCCCGTTGCTACTGCTGCACCGAAAGCAGTTGCCCAAAAACCAGCCGCAAAAGCGATCGCCCCCACTGCTGCACCGAAAGCAGTTGCCCAAAAACCAGCCGCAAAAGCGATCGCCCAAACCCCACCCAAACCACCCATACCCCCAGCCCCCACCCCAAAATCAACTCCCGCCTCCTTTGTCGAACCAGAAACCGCAATTGCTGTAGGCGGACTAGGTTGGATGTGGTGGTTGATACCTTTGTTAGCTTTATTCGGTATCCCCCTGTGGTGGCTACTGAAAAACCGCCGCACCTCAACAAATGCGGTAGATAGCCAAACAACACCACCACCTCTAACAGGAGATACCACTGGGGAAACACCTACAGAAAACTTGGTTCCTGATGATACTAATGTTACAGAAACGATCGTCATTTCCCCCAGTCAACCATCAGAAACAGCTACCACTGAAGATACACTTTGGGGAGAAGATTTCTTACCCACCACAGAAACCCAAAGCCCAATAACTACCCCACCAGCAACACCCGATTGGCTAGGAGGTGCAGCAGTTGGCGGAGCAGCTTTAGCCGCAGCCGCAGCCGCAGCCAGAGGAAGAGATGGGAATAGCAGCATCAATCTCAGAGCAGAAAATAGTCAAGAAGCCTTGGCAACTTGGCAAGTTTCCGAAGCTCACAAACAAGCAACCAGAGAACAAGGTGGCACAAAGCTAGCAATTAGGCTTTACGACATTACCGACATTAATCAAATTCAAACCGAAGGTTGGCAGATATTCCAACAATTTCCTGTAGAGGAACAAACCAACCAAATGTTATTACCGATCTTGGTTGCCGATCGCGACTATAACGCAGAAATTGGCTATTTAACCGAAGAAGATAATCAACGCTGGTTGCCTCTAGCCAAATCTCAGCCAATCAACATTCCTGCATCTTTACCCACTGTAGAGAATTTGTATAAAACCTCCCTACCCGTATCCATATCAGTATTAACTCCCACCACCCCCGCAGACTGGGGTAGCAGCATGACTCTAACAGCACAAGGTAGTCAACTCGCCCTTGCTGCTTGGAAAGTATCCAATAGACATAAACAAGCTTTACAACAACAAGGCGGCAGACAGTTAGTATTGCGGCTTTATGATGTCACAGAAACACGAGTAGACGAGCAAATTCCCGCTAGCTTTCCTCAATTTGCCGTCGATGAACAAGCTACCCAAATGTTAGTAGCTATACCAGAAACTAACCGCAATTATGCAACAGAATTAGGTTATTTAACAGATGATAATCGCTGGTTATTATTAGCTCGATCGGCTCCTGTTCGCATAGTTCCATCTATGCCCGTCGTTGCCGAAATAACCCCAACTATTCCCAGCCAACCTATTAATTTAACACCAAATACTAGCAGCATTAGCTTAACAGAATTTGACCCTCAACAAGCCCTCGCTGCTTGGCAAATCCCAGAAGAACATAAACAAACTCTCCAACAACAAGGCGGTACACAGCTAGCTTTGCGGCTTTATGATGTGACGGAAACTTCTACCCAATTTCCTACGGAAAATTGGCAATTTTTCCAACAATTTAATGTGGATGAACAAGCTAGCCAAATGTTAGTGCCGATCATAGTTAGCGATCGCGAATATGCCGCAGAAATTGGCTATTCAACAGAAGACGAACGTTGGTTATTATTAGCCAGATCCGCACCAATCCTCATTAGTACCGATACTCCCTCAAACACAGAAATTGACATAGCCCCAGGAGTCGCCGACGCAGTAGCCTCACCTCCCACTACTAGCAGCATTTCCCTAGCATTAGAAAATCCTCACCAAATTATTGCTAACTGGCAAGTTTCATCCAATCATAAACAAGCATTGCAACAACAAGGCGGCAGACATTTAGTATTAAGGCTTTATCATGTTGCAGAAATTAATCCAACTCAGCAAGAACCAGAACTTTTCCAACAGTTTGCTGTGGATGAACAGGCAAGTGAAATGTTACTGGAAATCCCGGCTAGTGATTCACAGAATTTTGATTACACCGCAGAAATTGGCTACTTAACTGATGATAATCGCTGGTTACTATTGGCAAGATCGGCACCAATCCCAATCGTTTCCTCAATCTCACCAGTAACAGAAATTATCCCAGAAATTCCCGAAGTTACGCCAACTTTAAGCACCACAACAATAGAACAAGTTTCAGAAATAGAAAACTTAATACCTGAAACTCAAGACCTAAGACATGATTGGAATAGCACGATCGTCCTAATTCCAGAAAACTCTCGGCAAGCGATCGCCAATTGGCAAGTTTCATTCAACCACAAACAAGCATTGCGACAACAAGGTGGCAGACAATTAGCAATCAGACTCTATGACGTTACCGAAATCGATTTGGCTGAGGATAATCCGCAAATTTTCCAACAATTTACCGCGGATGAACAAACAAACCAAATCTTACTGTCTATACCGCTAATCGATCGAGATTATGTCGCCGAAATTGGCTACCTTACTAATGATGAAAATTGGTTAATGGCAGCTAGATCGGCACCATTAAAAATTGCGTCCGATACTATACCAATTACAGAAATTGATTTAGGTGCTTTAGGTGCTGAAGTCAATGAAGTACCTGCAATTATGGATGATAGCGATACGTCTTACAGCACGCTACACGAACGCACGCAATCCGAAATAGAAGCCGCCAAATTTAATTTAGGTTCGGAACAATTTACTCCAGAAATCTTAGCCGCAGTAGACGAAGGACTTCCCGACTTGCCATCAGGTTACAACGAAAGTCGCATAGTTTTAATGCCTCGCGATCCTCAATGGGCTTACACTTATTGGGATATTCCCAGCCAACATAAAGAAGAATTGCGACAACAAGGCGGCGCGAAATTAGCTTTGCGATTTTATGATGTCACCGACGTAGATATAAATTACCAAAATCCTCACAGCGTTCAAGAATTTGAGTGTGATGAAATGGGGCGAGAATGGTATTTGCCTGTACCTGTGAGCGATCGCGACTACATCGCAGAAATCGGCTACCTTACTAATGATGGACGCTGGTTAATGTTAGCTCGATCGAACTCCATCCACGTCCCTCCCCTCTATCCCTCAAACTTGTCAAACGATCAATTTATTACTATTCGTTGGGAAGACGAATTAGAAAACAAGCAATTTTTAGATTTAAGTTCTTCCACTCAGGAAGCAACTACCACACCAAGTAACGGCTTCCATGACTCATTTTTCGGCATGGTACCAACTCCAAATTTAGCCGCACAATCAGTGAGTTCTTATATTTTCCCCTCTGGGATTGGCAAATGGGCATCAGGAGTGGGAATGATGTCAGGAGTTGGTTTTTCCTCGGAAGTTGTACCAGAAAGTTCTCGCAACTTCTGGTTAATGGCAGATGCAGAACTGGTAGTTTACGGTGCTACTGAGCCCGATGCTGTAATTACCATTGGAGGTCGTCCGATTAAAGCAAATTCCGACGGCACTTTCCGCTTCCAGCTATCTTTCCAAGACGGGATGCTTGATTTTCCGATCGAAGCATTCGCCCCCGACGGCGAACAAACTCGTTCCGTTCATCTCAAATTCAACCGCGACACCCCCTTGCGAAATACTAATCCGAAAGCCGAGGAGTAGGCAGAGGGGAGAGGGCAGGGGGGCAGAGGGGCAGGGGGGCAGGGGGGCAGAGGGGCAGAGGGGCAGGGGGGCAGGGGGGCAGGGGGGCAGAGGGGCAGGGGGGCAGGGGGGCAGGGGGGCAGGGGGGCAGAGGAGATGCCAGTCCCCCATCCCCAGTCCCCAGTCCCCAAACCCCCCTCCCCCCTACCCAGGGCCCCAAACCCCGCGCCCCAGCCCCCAGGCCCAAAACCCAATCCCCCGGAGACACACACCCCAAACCCCCGCGCCACGCGCAAAAACACAAAACCACGAAACCGAAATCTAAAACAAAAAAAAGGAAAAAAAAA
>NZ_JBHFNS010000029.1:0-50405 GCF_041929135.1 Floridaenema fluviatile BLCC-F154
CATTCGTGACAGGTTAAGAAAATGAAGCGAATGTCAATGAGAGAATATACTCAAAAATTAATCAAAAATCATTTCCCGAATCGCTCGCTGGTCGGGGAGAGGGAAAATGCAATTAGAAATTGCATTTTCCCTCTCTAAATGATTATCTCAATGTCGCAAGAAGACTCCCGGTACAGCGCAGCTTACCGGGAGTCTTCTTGCGACATTGAGATAATCACTCTGGATGAAATCAATAATTTGATGAAGTTCAGGAGTTGTTGCGTCAGGATTACTTGGTGTGGGATTTGTTGAGTCAGGTATGGAGTCAGGATTACTTGGTGTGGGATTTATGGAGTCAGGAGTTGCTGAATCAGGAGTTGCTGAATCAGGGATGAGTGATAGTGAATCTTGAATAGCGACAACAGAAGTTTTAATCGCGCCCTTAGTTGCGCCCCTGATTTCACCAAAGGACAGATTTACTCGTTCGATAGGTTCAGCAATTCCATCATCAATAATTGCAACATCAACAATTTTGTCACCGATTTCACCATCAGTCCAGGTGACAGTTACCGTTGAATTTGTGTAGTCTTTTCCTAATGTGGCACGTCCAGTTTTGGTGCTAGATGCTAATTTTATTTGGGCTGTAACTGCACCAATTCCGTCACCTGAACGGATGACAGTGACAGGGAATGTGGTAGAGCCATTTTCGGAAACTTCAAAAGTTTCTTGAGTAAAAGATATGGTGTCCATAACGTTTGATGTAGATCGTGTACCTGCTAGGGTCAGTCGAGCGATCGCCATCTGGTTTTATCGAGAGCGATCGCACTGGCTGTTTGAAATTATTAGTTTAAAAGTTCAATGTTTAAACTACTTGAACGTTGATGCTGTAGCCACGCATTTGGACTTGACCTTTACCAATATCCATTGCACAAATGTTGAGGTATCTGCCAGTAAATCTGTAACTAACCTCGACCAATTCTTCTTCTGATTGAGAATTCAGATATTTGCCACCAGCAAAAATCTCATCTTTGCCATTAGAACAACCAAACAAAGAAATTCCTGAGCCAATATAGCCAACTTTTACGGTAGCCACTCCGGTATAAACTCTCAGCAAATCAAGTTGGATTTTGCCGATATTTGAACCTCCAGCAGTAATCCCCCAGTCAGTGATTGAGGAATCTTCATTTCTCATTGCTGTTAAATTACCTGGAGTTTGACCGCCCCAATTCAATGCTGTTATGGGCAAATCTTGTAAGGGCAGAACTTTTAATTTAGAGGGGTTTAAAAGCAAAGCGCCATGATTGGTTAGATTTGAGATTTGCACGATTCCACCTATTGCTAAATCATCAGAACTTGCACCGGAATTATTTTGGATAATGGCGACTGCTGTTGTCATTCCTGTTTTGGTTGCCCCAATAATTTCACCAAATGAGAGATTTACTCGTTCTATTGGTTCGTTACTATCGTCTTCGTTCATCAAATGTAAATCAACGATTTTGGGTTCTGTATCTCCCGATGCCCAATTAACTGAAATTGCAGATAATTCGTAATCTTTACTGAAAGTGGCGCGACCTTGACGAGTCCCACTGGCTAATTTAATTTGAGCACTGACTTCGCCCTCTCCAGTTCCTTCTCTGATTAAAGTAACCGGGTAAGTTACCAAGCCACTTTCATGTACCTCGAATGTTTCCGATGCAAAACTTATTGTGTCCATTTTTTGGCAAGCGCATTAAAATTGTATAGTACAAGTGTACTATAATAGCAACCATTAGCTTCCATCAGTTTTTTTTGTGGACAAGCCAACTACTGAAGACGAGGCAGCAACGCCAGGGGTGGGGCCGCCAAGGAACAGATTGGAGAACACATTAAGAAATCGATACAAGCAAGCGCAGGCTACGCCAACGGCAGAAAATCATGAGTGAATATGATTATTTACGAGACAGAATCCGCAACAATCTTTGGTTAGGAAAAGATGTCTTAAACATTTCCGACCAAGTATTTTCGGTAATTAATGCCCCTAGAGATTGGTTCTATAACTTACCACCAATCAAATTTATTTTAGAATCCGAAAATTCTCCTTTATCGCAACTTAAGGATTTTCTGGATGAAGCATCTGATGTACCGGGAATAATTCGAGATTGTGGCTTGATTTTCTTAGAAACCGCTTATTCCATCAATAAAGCTTATAACAGCAAAGTTCATTACAATGCCCAAAATGCAGCCGCACAAAGAACGATCGCTCTTTTACGAACATCAGAGCGAGAAAAGTCGCTTTATCAAGGAGCAATCATCGCACATAATGAAGCTTTAAATCTACCTTTGTTATCCAAAAAAGCTGACGAGATAGCTGCATCAATGGCAGCAGTTGGGCAAATTGCTAATTCCGGGAGGCAACAAATTCAAAGCTGGCATCAAAAGGCAGTTCAGGAAATGAATAAAATTAAATCCGACTTAGATAAAAAGGTGGCCCAATTAACTGCCAAAGTTCAACAGAAAATTGCTGGCGCTCAACAAGAATTGAGTAAAGTTAAACGTCAATTAAATAAATTAACTAAAATTGTTGAATCCATGATTTCGGGAACTAACAAACAATCAATTCGCGCAATTGATTCATTTAGACCACGAGGCGTAATTGTACCAATAGCTGTCGGTGGTTTGGCTACAGTTGGGGGTGCAATTAGTGTGGTGAGTGCTTGCGCCACATTTCTCCTCTCATCCATGTTTCTCAAAGCAATTACCGATTTTCCGGCGCAATTACTTGGCGGATTAGTTCAAGCAACCACCTCAATAGTCCTGAAATTCTTTGGCTCTTCAGGTGCATCTGCTGTGAAATATTTGGCAGCAGCGGCACTCAAAGCGGCGGCTCAAGTTCTGCCAGCAATGTTTAGTAAAACTGGATTGTTCGGCGGTGCTTGGACTGTACTTTCTGCATACTCACCATTTATTATCATTGCGGCGATCGTCATCATCCTGGCAATTAAATCAACTAATACCGAAGTCGGCCCCATCCTTTATGTTTTTGGTTGTGGTTACAACGACCAACCCGATCTGGTTTTTGCTAGTTCTAGACGAGATATCAAGAAATTTACTATTAAACAAGTTCTCGTTAATTTAGCGAAAAAGTTAATTAATGAATCTGGGCGTAATTACAGCGAAATCTATGGATTTTCCTTGAATGAATTTGATGTTAAATTAACTTTGAATTTGACAGGCGATCGCCAAGATGTAGTGAAATCCGAAGTAGGCAAAGCACTTTTCACTACTAGATTTGCGCCATTTATCGAGGAATTTGCGTGATGATGACCGAATTTGAAAACATCCGCATTGTCGAAGATGGCAGTGTGGGACAAATCAAAACATTAAGCGAGTTTTCTGTATTTGATTGTTACGCTAAAAAATGGTCGGATAAACCCAAAGTAATTTTCCGCAACATTATGCTTTGTGGTTTGTATCCTAACAAAGATTTTTGTATGGGCGAAATCAGAGATACAGAAAAAGATTACCGTCGCTTGAATCCTCTGTTACCAGAAGGTGATGATAAACCCTGGTTTCTTGATTTAGCTTCCGGTGCTAGAACTGATGGCAGATTTACATTTGCTCGTGATACAACGATCGGCAAACTCTATTACGGACAACCAGATAAAGACCAATGGAAACGCATCATCTACGGTTCCATTATGCACACTGGTTGCAAAAAACTTGTCTACAAACAGATGAAATATATCGTGGTTGATGATGAAGCCAAAAATCAAAATGGCAATCCTCAAGATGACCCGATAAATGGATTCCATTGGCGCACTGGTGATTCCCACGCTAAAGCCAGCGGCGCTTTGATGAATCTGTTGGAAATTACTAGAAATGATGATGGTAGTCCTCTAGATGGTGAAATACCAATTCAATTTAGAGCTTGTTTACCTTCCCGCAATGGTCAACCAGGTTGGGTAGGCAAGGGTACAGTTTCTTATAATCCCCATTGTGATGAAAAGGGTATCGATTTGGTAATTCCTTTAAGTTCCCTCAAAGGTAACAAACCTGAATTAGGGAATTATGAAGGTAAACTTTTAATTGGCACAGTATTTGAAGCTGAAGAACGTCGCACTAAACTAGGTTGGATGATTTGGCAATGGTTTGCTTTTTCTACACTTGAAGACGATCTCATTATTTCTAAATTACATGAACGATGCCAAAAACTAAGTGCCGCATTTAACTCAATTCAAAACTTAGCTGAAATCTTACAACTTGACCAAAAAGAGTCAGATAAACTTTTACAAGAACTGCAAGAACCAGTAGAAACTGATGATTACAAATCTCCAGTTCTGCGAATCATCAAAGCTGATAAAAAAGGATTGCTTTTACTCCATCCATACATAATAGAACGAGTCCGAGATGGCATCAAAGAAATGTGGCTCAATTTAGCTAAATCTTGTGGAGTCAGATTTTATTCCCTGATGGCACAACCCGACGAAAATTTAGCTCATTATCATGTCGTCCAACCAGATGGCACCATTGTTGGTCAAAAAGTCTTTTGTGCTGGCTCACTTCCAGAAGGTGAATACATTGTTTACTGTAACCCGATGCGACATTGGGGTGATATTCAACTTTGGGAAAATAAACATGAAGGGATTTATCAGAATGCGATCGGCACAATGGCTGCACCTAAATTACTTTTACTAAGTTTAGGTCGTGATACCGATGGCGATTTTGTTCAGTTAATCAAATCTAGTAAGTATCCTTTTTTGAGGGATGCGATCGCCAATTTTGACAAACCCCCGGTGGTTGCCAAACTACCGAAAGTTGCCCTCACAGGGAATTTACAACAAATTGCTATCAATTCAATGACTGACTTAACTGGTGTGGTCGCTTCACTTCTGGGCAGAGCTAGAGCCGCCAACGCTGAACAGATTGTCTTGAAAATTCCCCCAGGCGGCGAACAGAAACAAGAAAAAGAAATGCGAATCATTGAATTTCTGTCTCAAGAACTTCAAATCGCTGTTGATTCCCTTAAGTCTGCTTACCCAAACAATGAAGCTGGATTAAAAGCCGTTACTGATTTTTTGAATAGTATTAATGCGGCTGCTCCTTGGTTAAAAGATTTTAAGGATGAGAGTTGTTACAGAAACCATCCCTGCGCCGTAGATGAAGATGCCCAGGATACAGTTTCTCGAATTGTGAAAATAGTTAACAGCTATTATCGAGAACCTTCATTTGGTGCGCCCGTTTCACCTAGAGATTTTCTCAATGTACTTTTTGATGATGTACCGCATGACCCAGAACAATATCAACACGCTTTATCTGAACGTGCCAGGTATCGTACAGAAATGGCAGCTGCTAGTAATTTAGCGGCTAAACAAGCTGGTGGTGATGCGGGATTAGCTGGACAGTTGAGATAGCAATACATGAAACAAGTTTCAGCTAATTTCCGCAACATTAAAGAAACGATTTTTGAAATCACTGACTTAAAGGGTGAAAAGTACGATCGCTTTTCCTGGGTCAGTGCATATTGGAAAGCGGCGCATGAAGCGGAAACTGGTAGTGCAGGTTTAGTGTTTTCTACGTTTGTAGATGAGATAATTGAAAAGCTGGAAAATGCGGAACAGAAAGACTTGGACGTTATTGAAGTTTACAATATTCAGAAAACTGCTACTTTTGATTTATGGAAAACTAAACGTTGGACTGGGCAGTTTGTCCAATATAAAGCAGTTTACGAGCCATTAAAAGTTGACTCGTTTGGTAATCCAGGTATGTACAAGTTAACGATTCATATCCGCAGCACTAAAGTTGAGATGCCTTTTTATCGATTAGGTATCGTTGGTGATAAATATGTTGGCAAAGTTGCAGTTGGTCAAACTGGAGTGATGAGGTTGTGTACGCATCGGACGATCGATGGCATAAATAAATCAGCTAAACTTTTTGCTGTTGATACCACTTATGAAGAAGCACAAGAACAACTAGCGACAAATTTCTGGAAAGAAGAATGGCCTGATAGTTAATAATTTACAGTTTTTAGGTAATAATTAAACTACAGGGTAAGAGGTAAAAATAATGAATCAAATTGAGTACATTCAAAACGCAACTGGTTATAATGCTCCAACTATTACAGGGGTATTAGATTCCTTTTTCAAATTTGTTGAAGTTTCCTTACGTCAGGGAAAGGAAATTCGTCTAGAAAAGTTTGGCAAGTTTACTTTTAAAGATACTCCACCTCGGACTGGTCGTAATCCCAGAACAGGTGAAGAAATTGAAATTGCTGCTAAACGCCGACCGGATTTTAAATTTTCCAAAACTTTTATCGTTGCTGTTCAACCAGAAGAATTACCATCAACCACTGCTCAAACCGAATCTGCTAAATTACCACCACCGTTCATCTAGCAGTGGGAAAAGCTGATGTTCTGATGTTCACAGATTTTGTTGAATCTACTGTACTTTGGAAACAAGAATTATCTAGCTGGGGTGTTTGTCTGTTAATAAAAGACAGGAAAAACGTTATTAATGCTTAATTGCCTCTTGCTGTTGCGTTACTGCTGAGATATATTGAAAGCATGAGTTTCGTGGAGGCTGAATTCAAGAGAAAGCTGTATTGAGCCAATTAAACGGCTGACAGTGAACTATTCCATAATGAATCCTAGCTCCTAGAAGCCTTTGTCAGAAGTGTTATCAGACCAAGTGGTAGGTAATTGGCAATTTAATCCCGATGTTTAAAGTAAAAGAGAGTAAATTTAAGCAAATGTTAATTTTGTAAATTTATTGGTAATTATGAGGACTTGAGATTTACAAATTATGAAACAACTAGCTGAATTTGTAGTAGCAGGCGAAATCATATTAGTAGAAGTAGATGAACCGGAGTCGAATGTTGTCGAACGAGCCGCATTACCTTCGGGACAAATGGTACTCAAAGCACAACAATCTTTTGAAGATGCTTTGGATAAAGTAAAACCAGTAGCCAATGCTATCATTTCTAAACTTAAGGATCTCAATAATCCGGCTGATGAAGTAGAGGTAAAATTTGGGATTAAACTAACTGCTGATGTGGGGGCAATTTTTACCTCGATTGGTGGAGAAGTTAACTATGAAATCACTTTGAAGTGGAACAATAATAAATCCAACTAAGTTGATGGCAACAAATAATTACTTTCAAGCCTTTAAGGGAGCGATCGCCCGTATTTATCACGCCAATGGTAATGTAGTTGGAGCAGGTTTTTTAGTGTCCGATCGCCATCTCCTCACCTGCGCTCATGTAGTAACAGCAGCTTTAGCTATTCTCCCTCAGAATGCTCAGGATATGCCTGTAGGTTCTGTAGAGTTAGATTTTCCTCTGATTGCACCAGGTCAAAAACTGAAGTCCAAAGTAGTCTTCTGGCTACCCGTTAACCCATCTCAAACACAAGAAGACATTGCGGGATTGGAATTAGAAAGTACTCCACCAGTAACTATAGAACCAGTACGTTTGCTTGCTGCTGAAGATTATTGGGAGCATAATTGTAGGATTTTTGGATTTCCCCAAGGACACGATTTGGGAATATGGGCAACCGGAATTCTGCGGGATAAAAGAGCAAATGATTGGCTTCAAATCGATGCTTTAGCGGCACAAAACCGTGCTGTAGAAAAAGGTTTTAGTGGCGCACCTATATGGGATGAATCCCTACAAGGTGTAGTGGGAATGGCGGTAGCCGCAGAAAAGCGACGGGAAGATGTGACAGCTGCATTTATGATTCCTACATCCATTCTCCGATCGGCATGGTCAGATTTAGGGCAGTGGATGGATCGGTATTCTTTATCTCTTAGGAACTTCTCTGATAATTTGCCCTCTTTTCGTCAGGTTAAATTAAAAGCTTTAAATGGTCGTTATTCAGTTTTATGTGCCCAATATGAAGCTACATATAACCAACTTAACTATACATTGAGCCAAGCCGATATAGTTAGCATTAGAGAACAAATTAAAGAGTTAGAGAAAGAAATTATCAATGTAGAGCAAGAAATTAATAATTTGTCGAAGTAATATAAATCCTTATGCAAGATGTAATTAATAATTTAAACTTAATCGAGCCAAAAGAAAAACGTTTACAGTTATTGTACAACCAATTTTATGCCCTCTATGCACAACTCAATACTGAAAGAAATAATGCTCATAAAATTTCTATTGAAGAAGACATTAAACAAAAAGAAGCAGAAATTAATAATTTAAAGGCTGAAATTAAAAGATTACGCGAATTAGAAATAGGAAGCGATCGCCTGTATAGAAACTATTGCAATACTTGGGAAGAGAAGATCCCTAAAATAGACTTTTCCAAAGCTAATGCAATTGTCGATCATATCTTCAAGAAAATTAAAAATCAAGAAGGTGCTGCTTTATTCGTACTACAAAATAGTCGTTCTATGGGGGGTGATTGGTGTATCACAAATATTAAATCTCAGCTGCAAAACATAGGTATATTGTATTCCCCTGGCAAATATGAGTTTTTAGCGCATCAGCAAGCGAATCAAATTGATTTTTTAAATTTTTTAGCTCAGAAGTTCAAGTACGAACCTTATACAGGCGCTCCTAGTCGATTTATTGATGAATTAATAGAAAAAATATGTAGTTCCCTTTGTAGTGGAAATATACTTTTTATTCAAGTAGATATCTACTCTTTGGATTCTCAAAATCAATTTTTGAGTTGGTTTTTGAAGGAATTTTGGTGTCCGTTGGTACGTCAGCTACCTGAAATAAGTCAACAACATCGTTTAGTAAGATTTGTAGCTGTTTTATCCGTAGGAGACTTGATTGAAAAAGATTGTTTGCCAGATGTTTTATATTGTAAAAAAACAAAGTTTGATCGAGAAAAATTTCTAGAGTTACCCCTGCAAAAATGGGAGCAAAAACATATTGAAGATTGGTTGTTTAGTTTTTCAGAACTTACTAGTCCCCCAATTAGATGTACTAGTACCCAAATTGAAGAAATGGCTCGAAGGATTCACAAAGTTACAAAAGGAGAACCAAATCAAGTTTACAATCAATTAATGGATCAAATGACTAAGCTTGTCAACGAAATAATAAGGAATTAAAGCTTATGGAACGAAAGATTAAATATAAATTCACAGGAAATCTAGAGAATCGCCCTCAGAATTCTCACCCTGATTCTCCGCAAAAACTAGAACCTTATATTGCCGATCGAGAATTAATTCAAGCAGTTAATTTAGCGATTTATCTTCGCCGTCCTTTGTTGCTAGAAGGGGAAGCAGGATGTGGAAAAACTCGATTAGCTGCTGCGGTTGCTTACGAGTTAGGTTTACCGTTTTATCGTTGGGATGTGCGTTCTACCAGTAAGGCAAAGGAAGGTTTATATACGTATGATGCGATTCTGCGGTTGCATGATGTTCAAGCTCAAAAAGTAGATTCCAAACTTAACCGAGATCCAAGTAACCCAACCTGCTATCGTCAATTTGGAGCGTTAGGTAGAGCTTTTTGTTTAAAAGATTGTCCTGCGATCGTCTTAATTGACGAAATAGACAAGGCTGACTTGGATTTCCCTAATGATTTGTTAGCAGTTTTGGATGAACCTTGGGCATTTGAAATTCCTGAAACCGGAGAGATAGGAGATAATAAGATTAAAGCAACCCACGAACCAATAATTATTATTACTAGCAACAAAGAGAAAGGAAATCTGCCTGCACCTTTCCTAAGACGGTGCGTATATTACTTTATCAAATTTCCTGGTGATTCAGAACGGTTGCGGGAAATTGTTGAGGCTCACTATCAGGCTCAAGCCGAAGATTCTTCTCAAGAAACCTCTGATGAGCCTGTAGCAACTAAACCATCATCAGAATTGATAGAATCTGCGAGTGAACGATTCTTGGCAATTCGTAAAGCTAAGGGGTTATTTAGAGAACCAGGTACTAGCGAATTTCTCGACTGGCTAAACGCATTGCAAAGCTTTGATTCACAGCCATACTCACACTCTAAGTTAAAAACTATCAATCCGCTTCCCTATCGAGAATTGTTATTTAAACAGTCGGCTGATTGGGAGAAATACGCATCTGCCTCATGAGTGAATTTAATCCAGAACTAATTGTTGAGAATGCCTTTAAGTACTTGCGAAAGAAAGGCTTTAATTTAGGTGTCAACGAATATCTAGCAGCATTGGATGCTGTTAGAGGTGAGATGGGTAGTCAGAATATTGATGAACTTAAATTGGTGTTGAAGTTGCTATGGTGTCATTCTCCAGAGGAGCAATCTTACTTTGCTTTACTTTGGGAAGAAATTGCTACGATCGCACCCCCTCCACCTTCTCAAAAGTCGATTCCCCCCAAACAAAACAGAGAAGAAACACCACCCCTACCGCCAAAACCACCTCCTGAACCACCTCCCGATCGCTCACACGAAATTCCATCCCCATCACCAGAGGATACTCCCGATTTAACACCCTTACCTGTTAAGTCGCCTTATATTCCTGTTGACTTACAAAATCCACCTAATCTTCAAACTTATTCACCGATCTCTCGTCGCAAGATGGCTTACACCTGGCGCTATTTGCGTCGTCTGATCCCAGATGGCCCATTAGATGTGTTAGATGTTGATGCAACGGTGGAACAAGCAGCTTGTCAAGGCTTTTTCTTAGCTCCTATCTATCGCCGTCGAGAAGTCAATCATGCTTCCCTATTGTTATTTATAGATCGGGATGGCTCTATGACTCCATTTCATCGTTTTACTCGTGATTTGGTGGAGACAGTCGAGCAAGATAGCACGATCGCTCAAATTCAAATCTATTATTTTTACAACGTTCCTGTTGTAGCTGTCTATCAAGATGCTCATTTAACCAAGCCTGTGACGATCGAGGAAGCTTTAGCAAGTTGCGATCGCGATACCAGCGTGTTAATTGTCAGCGATGCCGGAGCAGCTAGAGGTTATCATCGCATGGAGCGAATTCGCCCCACAATTCAGTTTTTAGTTCAGCTAAAACAGCGAACAAATTTAATCTGTTGGCTTAACCCGATGCCTAAAGAACGTTGGGAAAACACCTCTGCCGAAGCGATCGCCTACCTTGTGTCGATGCAGCAAATGGATCAAGATGGATTTAGTAACGCGATCGAAATCGTGCGCGGACAAGTCTTATCTCATCCACAAAATGAGTAATTGTGCAACAGGCTTATGAGCGAAACATCTCTAGAACAAAAATATGCTCGGCAGCAGGTCGATCGCTTTGTCCGTCGCTTTGAGCCATCTTATAAGAAATTGGCATACTATGCAGCCCTGCCTTTAGTTTTAACTCCAGAGTTGCTCAACTACCTGAGAAATCAGCTTTTGTGGGAAGAAGGAGAAGATATACCTTGGGTAGCAGAAGTAGATTTATTGCTATCAGATATTTGTAGACCTGTAGGCTACGAGCAATATGCAATGGAACCTGCGGTACGAGCTTACCTGATATCAGAAATGGAGGAAGTACTAGGTAAGAAACAAATAGAAGCAGTGGCTCGTTTATTGATTACTTATATCAAACATCTTTCCCAAACGAATCCATATATTAGTTCTCAAGAATTAGAGACGCAGCAGTGGGCGGCGATGGTCTGCATAGATGATAAAAGGCAGGAAGCAGTCGGTCAAATTTCCCAAGCATATCGAAAATGTATTGAAGCGACAGAAGGTGGAGGAAACCCGTTACTAAATCGATCGGAAATGGAAAGACTCTCACGCATTACGCAAGAACTGACTTCACAATTAAGAGATTATCCCACCCTTTTAGCTTTTGCCGAAGTAGTTAGACGTTTGGATGCAGATCCTACCATAGTTAGTGATGAATTACTTAATCGCTCTTGGCGAGTGGAAGATGTAGAATTGCGGCTACCAAATGCGCTAGTTCCTTCTCAAAAAGATACCAGTAACCCTGCCTCTCAACTTCCAAATAGACGGACTTTTAAATTTGAAGAAGCAAGCATTGTTTTTGAGGGTGATACTGACCTCCAACCCTTTGAATTTGAAGTGGCAACGCTTAACCGAGATATTATTGGCTTTATTAATGAGTTGCTTTTTGCTCGAAAAAAATATTATCTCAACGATATCCAAATCCAGGTTTTAACAGAAGCCTTAAATAAGAAGACTTACCAAGAAATTGCTGAGACTTTAGCATACAGTTTACGTGATATACAAAAAATTGCTTCAGAATTATGGAAATTACTTTCAGAAATTTTCAATACGAAAGTTACCAAAACTAATCTGAAAAGCTTATTTGTTAATCGGGAGTTAGTAATCCATCGCACTCGTCAACAAGCTTGGGGCTATAGCGAAGATTTGGGTAATGATGTTCTGCTGGAAATGGTAGCGATTCCTGAAGGCAGTTTTATGATGGGTTCGCCAGAAAATGAGAGTGAGCGAAGTGATAATGAAAGTCCCCAACATCAAGTAACTGTTAAATCCTTCTTTATGGGTAAGTATCCTGTCACTCAAGCTCAATGGAAAGCTATAGCAGTTTTGCCACAAATCAATCGAGAACTTAACCCAGATCCATCTTCTTTCAAAGGTGCGAATCGCCCAGTAGAATGCGTTTCTTGGTTAGATGCAGTGGAATTTTGCGATCGCCTTTCCCAACACACTAAAAAACCCTACCGCCTACCTAGCGAAGCCGAGTGGGAATATGCTTGCCGTGCTGGAACAACTACTCCCTTTCACTTTGGCGAAACAATTACCACAGATTTAGCTAACTACAATGGCGAATATACTTACGGTGCTGGCTCAAAAGGAATTAATCGTAGGGAAACAACACCCTCTGGTAGCTTTGGAGTAGCTAACGCCTTTGGATTATACGATATGCACGGCAATGTTTGGGAATGGTGTGCCGATCGCTGGCACGATAATTACGAAGGAGCGCCTAATGATGGGAGTGCTTGGGTTGATGAAAATGAGAATAAGAATGATTCTCAAATCACAAGGCGGCTGCGCGGTGGTTCGTGGCACTACACTCCTGTCTACTGCCGTTCGGCTTGTCGCTTCGACAGCAATGCGGACGATGACCTCAACTATGTTGGTTTTCGTATTGTATGTAGTGCGGAGTGGACTCGGTAGCCCTTTATACTTTAGACCTTTTGCCCTCTACCCTTTTTTCTTTTTCCTTTTCTCTTCCGCCGCAGGCGGTTAAAAATTTTTTTCAAAAATGAGTGAATTACCAATTATCCAAAAAACTTATGATTTAATCAAATGGTACGTGCCAATTTTGAATCGTTTACCCCGCAACCATAAATTTATCTTGGGTGACAGAATGATTACCGGATTGTATGATTTATTGGATGGGTTGATTATAGCCAAGTACGCATCAGATAAACTCAGTATATTAGAATCATTAAATAGCAAATTAGATATCCTACGCCATCAAACCCGACTGTTGTTAGATTTTAACTTGATTGAAGTTGAACGTTATGAATATGTGGGACAGTTAATTAACGATATTGGCTCAGACTTGGGAGGATGGATTAAACAACAACGTAAGCGGCAGTCAAACCCATGAAAAGATCTAATAACCTGTGGCAGCAAATCATTGAATTTGAGAATATCCTACAAGCAGCAAGACAAGCACAGCGGGGTAAGCGATTTCGAGATAACGTTTTAGCATTTAACTATAACCTAGAAATAGAATTAGCACGAATTAAGAAAGAACTGGAAACAAAAACCTATCATCCGGGTGCTTACAAAACTTTTGAAATAATGGAACCAAAACGGCGCATGATATCGGCTGCACCTTATCGAGATAGAGTTGTGCATCATGCTTTGTGTAATATTATCGTACCAATTTTCGATCGCACTTTCATAGCAGATTCCTACGCTAACCGAGTTGGTTTTGGTACGCATAAAGCCTTGGGTAGGTTTATTGATTTTTCTCGTTCTAGCCGTTACGTTCTGCAATGTGACATTCGTAAATATTTTCCTAGCATTGACCATGAAATATTGAAAACTTTGTTACGCCGAAAATTAAAATGCTCAGATACATTGTGGTTAATCGATACTATTATTGATGCTAGTAACGAACAACAAGAAGTTATAGATTATTTTCCCGGAGATGACTTACTCTCACCAGTACAAAGAAGGCGTGGATTACCTATTGGCAATCTTACCAGTCAATTTTTCGCTAATGTTTATCTTAATGGATTAGATCATTTCGTTAAAGAACAAATCAAAGCTAAGAAATATATTCGCTATGTAGATGACTTTGCCTTATTTTCGGACGACTGGGAATTTTTAGCTCAAGCAAGAATCGCCATTGAAAATTACTTAGCATCATTGCGATTAAAAATTCATCCGGTGAAAAGTCAATTATTTGAAACAAAACAGGGAGCCAATTTTCTAGGGTTTCGCATTTTAACAGACCGTATCCGAGTCCGCACGGAAAACCTGAGACGAGCCAGAAGAAGATTGCGACGGATGCAGCGAGACTTTGCTCAAGGTAAAATTGGAGAACCAGAAATCACCCAATCCATCCAAAGTTGGGTAGCGCATCTCAAACATGGCGATACCTGGCAGTTGCGCCAACAGATATTTACTAATCTGGTATTTACCAGAAGGTAAAGATGGGACAGGCACCCCGGCTGCGCGGTGGTTCGTGGAACAACAATCCTGAAAACTGCCGTTCGGCTTGTCGCAACAACAACAATGCGGACAACGATAACAACAACAATATTGGTTTTCGTATTGTATGTAGTGCGGAGTGCGCTCTTGTGTACCAGAACTGGCGGATGGGAATTCGTCGGGCGTGTCGAACAAGAGTCCAGACCTGTTCCAGTGATGTCGGTGACGGCATCCGAAAATAAACCTGAGTGAGGTAGCCTGGTAAGTTCGCTGAACGGTTGCCTCATATCATGTCCGATCGATCGGCGATAATATCCTTAATCCAAAACCCTGTAGAGACGTTATATATAACGTCTCTACATTATGAAAGATGCGATCGATGATTGGTTGCGTTCTCAAAGTAGCCGAACAGTTTTATTAATGCAAGCAGGTGCTTTAGCAGATGATGATTCCTTGGCAGAGTTGAGAGCAACAATTTACCAAGCAAGGGAAAAATATTTTTAATTTCTATTGCTCGGCTTTTTAGCATAATGTATGGCGAAAGACATTTACCACGATACAGTAAAAACCGCGCTCTTAAAAGATGGGTGGACAATAACTGACGAGTTTTTCCGGCTGGCGATCGGCTCTCGTTCAGTTTACATTGATTTGGGTGCCCAAAAAATCATAGCTGCTCAGAAGGAAGACCAGAAAATCGCTGTGGAAATCAAAAGTTTTTTAAGTCCATCACCAGTAAAGGATTTGGAAAATGCTCTGGGGCAGTATATTCTTTATCGTGATGGTTTGAACCGATCGCAACCTGAACGCATCCTTTATTTAGCTATTCAAGAGCGAGTTTATCTTGACTTTTTTCAAGAGGAAATCGCCCAAATGGTAGTAGAGAATCACCAGATTAAATTGATGATATTTGATGAGGAAAAACAGGAGGTTATCCAATGGATAGAGTAGGAGAATATCGGGAGATTATTGAACGTATTTTAACAGCACACGCTCGGATTCCTTACAGTCATGGGGAAATTGAAAGTAAATTGATTATCGATCGCGATCGCAACAATTTTGTCTTGATGGTATCAGGTTGGGACGGTAAACGCAGAGTTCATGGTTGTGTCGTTCACGTTGAAATTATTAACAACAAAATTTGGATTCAAAGAGATGGAATTGAAAATGGCATTACTGATGAACTAGTTGCCGCAGGCATTCCAAAAGAGCAAATTGTTTTGGCTTTTCATGCCCCCAACGTGCGACAGCATACTGGATATGCCATAGCTTAAATTCCGCAATTTCAAATTTAAAAGGTCAGGATAAATGCCAAGAATGGTGATTAAGCGCATTGAGCGTCAAGCAGAATATTTTGTGGAAGACCTGGGCGCTAAAGTTGAACTAGAGATGGTGTTGATTCCAGGCGGCAGCTTCTTGATGGGTTCTCCAGAAAATGAGCTTGGAAGAACCGATGATGAAAGTCCTCAGCGTCAAGTAACTATCAAGCCCTTTTGTATGGGCAAATACCCTGTCACTCAAGCTCAATGGAAAGCAGTAGCAGCTTTACCTCAAGTCAGTCGAGAACTTAATCCAGATCCATCTTATTTTAAAGGTGCGGATCGCCCTGTAGAATGTGTTTCTTGGTATGATGCAGTGGAATTTTGCGATCGGCTGACTAACAAAACGGAACGAAAATATCGCTTACCCAGCGAAGCTGAATGGGAATATGCTTGCAGGGCTGGCACAACTACTCCATTTCACTTTGGCGAGACGATTACCACAGATTTAGCGAATTATCGAGGTACAGATAACGAAGAGTATAAGTGGTCAGGCTCTTACGGTCGTGGCCCAAAAGGAATTTATCGTCAGGAAACAACCCCTGTAGGCAGTTTCAAAGTTGGTAATCGTTTCGGGCTATTTGATATGCACGGAAACGTTTGGGAATGGTGCGCTGACCATTGGCATAGTAATTACGAAGGCGCACCTGTTGATGGCAGTGCTTGGGTCAATGAACCACAAAATGAGAATGATAATAATTCTCAAATCGATATGGTGCTGCGCGGTGGTTCGTGGCTCAACTATCCTGAGGACTGCCGTTCGGCTTGTCGCAGCGACGACGTTGCGGGCAGCGGTAACAACCATATTGGTTTTCGTATTGTATGTAGTGCGGAGTGGACTTAGTAGCCCTTTATACTTTAGCCCTTTTGCCCTCTACCCTTTTTTCTTTACCCTTTCCGCCGCAGGCGGTCAAAAATTTTTTTAAATCAAGAGAACAGCTGATATTTTGAAAATTGCTCTAACTTGCTCGGTTTAAATTGATTTGGATGAGGATAAAATTGTAGCGATCGCAATAACTTATACAAATGCGATCGCCCCATTCAAAGATTAACGTTCACTGGGCAATAGTAAAACTCTGTTTTCCAGGTAGAATGTGATTACTGGTAGAGGAAAATCAGTATAAGCAATCTGCTGAGAAACTGCTGGTTTAACACCAGGGGAAGGTGTATCCTCCCAACAGGTTAACACAGCTTTGTTTCCTGAGTTGGGTTTGATGAAATCGTGTTCGTTACCAACAACTAATAACCACAATTGGAAGTCTCGCAGTCTGGGATTTTGGCGTAGTGTTGGTTGATAGGAACCAATTGCATCTAATAACCAGTAAGCTTGTGCGTTATCAGCCAAGAATTTGATGCCATCTGTGTATTGAAATCCTAACCAATGTTTGTAGTAGTTATCAGTTCCAGTGAAGTGACTTAACTGAGATTTGAGTTGTTTTGCTGATAGCATTGTAATTGATTGAACACATCAATCTCAAAAAGCGAAGCATTAAATGAAACTTCATTTAAAACTCTGTTTAACCAGCATCAAACCACATCCATTTAGAGCCACCGCAGACTTGAGGCGGTTCATACACTTGCTTTTTGCCGCATTTTTACCTCGATAAAACATTAACATTAAAAAGCGATCGCATTTAATCCATTGAAATTCTCGATAAATTCAATAGCAGAGTGTGATAATTCAAACCATTCACCCTGCCGACGATGCAATTTAAACTTTTGGTGGAGACAAGTTTCTGTGGAAATAGCATCATGACAACGAATCAACTTAACAATTGTTAAAGGCTGACTATTCATAGTCTGAAGTTGGCGGAGACGGCGATACGCGCTACGCGCAGGCTACGCCAACGATATTAGTTGTGCGACCAATTTTGTAGAGATTACTTTGTCCGGCGCGAAGTTTCAGTCCCCTTGCGGGGATTTAGTGATTTGAAAGTCTTTAAATGCTGAAACCGTAATAGTTTCAACATACGAAACGTTTCAGTCCCCTTGCGGGGATTTAGTGATTTGAAAGTTAAAGTCGTCGTGAGGGGTGTTACGCCTGATTTTATTGTTTCAGTCCCCTTGCGGGGATTTAGTGATTTGAAAGGGAAACATTGCCCCAAAGCTTTGAGAAACTTGTATTGTTTCAGTCCCCTTGCGGGGATTTAGTGATTTGAAAGCCAAAGGACGCAAGCGGGGAGAGATTGAACTGGACTGTTTCAGTCCCCTTGCGGGGATTTAGTGATTTGAAAGGCTGCATCTCAAATAATGGTGTCGTATGCGTTGGGGTTTCAGTCCCCTTGCGGGGATTTAGTGATTTGAAAGAATTAGGAGTGCAAGTTAAACCGATCGAAGGTGGAAGGTTTCAGTCCCCTTGCGGGGATTTAGTGATTTGAAAGCGAAGGGAACAACTCCCGGTCGCAAAATTACTCTACATAACGTTTCAGTCCCCTTGCGGGGATTTAGTGATTTGAAAGTCCAGTGCAATATACTTTCTTTAATCTCAAGGTTGGTTTCAGTCCCCTTGCGGGGATTTAGTGATTTGAAAGTTTTGGTCGTCATTGTACTTTTCAATCAGCAGCGATAGTTTCAGTCCCCTTGCGGGGATTTAGTGATTTGAAAGATTGTGGAATATTTGGAATAAGCAGGATAAGAAATATGTTTCAGTCCCCTTGCGGGGATTTAGTGATTTGAAAGCTGGTATCACCACTGGATACAGCATGATTGGGTTATGTTTCAGTCCCCTTGCGGGGATTTAGTGATTTGAAAGAAGCGATCGCGCTTCTCCTCTAAACTCATCTGCTCTTGTTTCAGTCCCCTTGCGGGGATTTAGTGATTTGAAAGCGAAAAGCATCTTTTTATGATGCGTGCTGGGATATTGTTTCAGTCCCCTTGCGGGGATTTAGTGATTTGAAAGTCATCAATCGCTATTTGTCGATCGCTCATACTTTTTATGTTTCAGTCCCCTTGCGGGGATTTAGTGATTTGAAAGTACGATTAAGCTTCTGTTCACGGCAAAACTCTCGAATCTGTTTCAGTCCCCTTGCGGGGATTTAGTGATTTGAAAGACTAACCGATAGTCGCACTATTAAAGCCAAGTTGCCGGACATTGTTTCAGTCCCCTTGCGGGGATTTAGTGATTTGAAAGCAAAACCGATTCAACTAGGAGAAGATACTTTTACCGAGTTTCAGTCCCCTTGCGGGGATTTAGTGATTTGAAAGAGGTCGTCAGCTTACCGGAAACTGCTAAGTTCTTCCACGTTTCAGTCCCCTTGCGGGGATTTAGTGATTTGAAAGCAAAATTATTTTTTCTGGGTCTGAGATGGAGTCGATGTTTCAGTCCCCTTGCGGGGATTTAGTGATTTGAAAGTAAGCGATAGGGAACTGCAATTCCCTATCGCTAGAGTTTCAGTCCCCTTGCGGGGATTTAGTGATTTGAAAGCAGGATTGTGTCCAGTCCTGCATTAAAACCATTGCATCATGTTTCAGTCCCCTTGCGGGGATTTAGTGATTTGAAAGATCGTTTCTTCCTATCACCCCGCAAACTTGCTTTCTAGTTTCAGTCCCCTTGCGGGGATTTAGTGATTTGAAAGCTGCCAATCCCGTAAGAAAAAATTCAAATCAAAGTGAAATAAGGTTTCAGTCCCCTTGCGGGGATTTAGTGATTTGAAAGCAGAGGGGACAAAGCAGAAGCCATCAGTCCGATCGGTTTCAGTCCCCTTGCGGGGATTTAGTGATTTGAAAGCCAAAGCGAATAAAGCAGAAATTACTTTCTGTTGGGTGTTTCAGTCCCCTTGCGGGGATTTAGTGATTTGAAAGTTAGGGACGATTGTGATGACGGCTGGTACTGGAATGTTTCAGTCCCCTTGCGGGGATTTAGTGATTTGAAAGTCTGCCGCCCAAAACCCTGACCAAGAGAGGATTGTGAAACCACTTTTCGTCGATCTCATTTTTGACCTCATTTCAGCCAAGTTTATTGCTACTAATTTGCAACAATTGAGCGGTTACTGAAACTGAAAGTATTGAATTGTCAAGGTTCTAAGCTTTTTCGTGAATCCCCCCAGGTTTTTGCTCCTGCTTTGGTTCACGAAAACTATCATAAATCACCAGCATTCTCTTGTCAATGTTTTCCGTTTATGTTATGAAACCTGGCTCCAAAAGAGAAACCAGGCTTGAGGTTAATAAATTACTGGTAGTTAAAGAACGATCGCAACTTCCTGCCTTGGTTCCTCAGAACCATAAGTAATCGTGCGTTTGAGAGATCCAGCATCCAAAACATAAATGCGTACCGAATCTTCTTTTGGCTTAATCAACTTTTCAATTTTCTGTTGCAGCTTCACAAATTGAATCGTAGTCAGAAAACATTCAAACACACTGTATTGCGTCCATTTGCCGTAACCAGATAACATTTTATGCAAGCGGTTACGCCGCTTATTAGCTGCCTTAGAATCCGGCAAATCGTAGATTACCAAATAAAACAAAGTATCTTTCATCGTAACACCAAAGGTTTGTAAGTAATGCCTTCTTGTAGATAACGACTCAACAAACGCGCCTGTAATTCGATCGCCCGTCGATAAGTACAGCGATAATCAAAAACCGGATGGGTAAACTCATCATTCATCTTGCGTTCAAACGCTTGTAAAAATCGCTTACGTCCATCATCATTAAGTCGATAAGCACCCAAACTTTCTGTAAAATCATTTGGTTGGATTTCACGTTTATTCAATACAGACAACACCAAACTATCTGCTACCAAAGGACGAAACTCTTCCATCAAATCTAGTACGATCGCAGGTTGACCTCGACTCACTTCATGCAAATAACCAACATAAGGATCGAGTCCCACAATATGAACTGCTGCTGTTACCTGTACCCGCAACAAACCATAGCCAAAACTTAACAAAGAATTCACCGGATCGGTGGGAGGACGGCGATTTCTTCCCGGAAAAGACCAAGGTTCCTTTAACATTGCTGTCCATTCTGCAAAGTAATCTTTAGCCGCAATCCCTTCCACTCCTCGAACTTCATCTAAAGTCTGCTTTTGCGGCACTAATTTCTTATAAGATTTCAGCGAACTATTAGCAATTTTCTGCCGATACAAAACCGTATATTGATTTTGAATTTTCCCAGCCACAATTGCCTTAACTAATTCCAATCTACGGGGAGAATCATTGTAAAGTTCAAACTGTGCCAACCGCAGAGAGCCATTACGAGAATAGCCAGGTAAAGCACTACCTAAATATTTCCCATAACCGGAAAGATAATGAATCGGCATCCCCAATTCTAAAGCATAAGTCAAAGCATCACCTGTAACTTGAGGATTACCCATCAATACTACTTGCTCAACAGTTTGAGCCGGAATTGATTGTTTTTTCCAATTGCCATCTTCTTGTTTCAGAGAAACAGTAAAAGCTTCGTAATTTTTACCCAAAACAGCTTCAGGTTGAGTGACATAAAGTACAGACATTTTTATTAAACTCCTTGACGCATTAATTGTTTAACTTCAAAAGGTAGACAAATTTTAATTAAGCTACAAGCGTGACATTTTTTCGGGTTGTCAATAGGTACAGGGATTTTTCCAACAGTAGTTTGTTGTGCCGCAATAATTGCTTGTTCAGTCATTTGACGCAACTGGGGCGTAAATTTTACCTGCTGTCTTCTCCGATTACCGTGATAGAAAATTTCCCCGAAAGGAATGTCTCTTCCCGTGCGTTCTTCCAAACACAAAGCAGCAGCACAAAGTTGAAAATGGTCATTTAAATGTTGTGCCATCTTCCCTTTTTTATATTCCAAAGGAATTAGTTGATTGTCTCGTTCTTCTACCGCATCAATAATGCCGCTAACTTTTAGGCGATCGCTCCATACCCACTGCTGACGATGAATTAAAGTATCGCCTTCTTGAGAAGTTCCTTCTTCATTAATATTTTCATGCAAGTAACGACCAATAATGATATGTTCGTTGTCCTCCATTTCGCCTAATTGGTATTCTAAGTAAAAGCGACGAGGACAATATTCCCAAGCATTTAAGTAAGCCAAAGGTAAGTAATTGTCATTCATAATTTTCCCTGAATAAGTCTGGTTTGTCCCATACCCATTGCCGTTTTGCGCCCTACCCCAGCAAAAGTAGCGAAATGAGCTAAAGTTGTAGCAATTTGAGCTTGTGTACTATTAGGAAATTGATAACGAACCCAACCTTTTGTGCCAATTTCTGCTACTCCTTTCATTTTTAAAGCAACAGTTTTTAGTTCATAAGCAGCAGTAAAACCTTGCCATTCAATTTCCGGTAATTCTAATTCTTTAGGTGCAAAAGTATTCCACTTGCGCCATAAACTAGAAAATACTAATTCTGGTAAAGGAAAAGGTTGGATTGCTTGACCTTGTTTAAAGCTTGTTGGTGACAAAAATTCTAAGTCAATAGTATTTTGACTAGGAACTTGAGCCAAAGCAGAAAAACTAGTCGAATGCTGAATATTTATCCACTTTCCTAACCGACAATGAATATTGGTTAAGGTAATCTCACAACCAATATCGTGACTCATCCCCCAAAGTAAAGGAGCAAGTAAATCCCTTTGCAAAATGCTAATTATTAAAGTTAATTGGTTAGCAGTTTTACCAGGTTTTACTACTAAAGTAAAAGGAAAGAAATCAGAATTATGTAGTCGTTCAGCTAAAGCGGGATTAGCAGTTGCTAACCAATGAAAACATAGAGCATGAATTGCCCGTCCTATACTTGATGGGAGAGGTTCAGATGTCAATAAAGAAATCTCTAAAACGTGCAATTCATTATGGTCGATTTCTACTCCAGTTAATTCATAAGGTTGACCTTGCCATTGCACCGCAGTTCGTTGACTAATTTGCCCAAAAATATAGGGTATAATCTCGGCATATTGTTCTGAATGAGAAGCAACTGCTAAAACTTTGTTCACTCCATTTTTTCTAGCTAAAGGTATCCAAATTGGCAAAGGTTCTACATCTGATAACCAAGTTTGTAGCGGGGTAATATTGCTGCTATTAGTTGGTTGTAAAACGAGGCTTAGTCCGGCGATCGGGGATTCATTTTCGCTGGTATAAATCATACTTCGCACTACTAGCTACTAATTCCAACGGTAAAAATCCAGTTTGAATTACTCGATCTTTGTCTAATTGTGCTTTTTCATTAGAATAAGGATTGATTTTGCTAAACTTGGTTTTAGCGCCCAAATCATCCATCAACTGCACAATAAAGCTTTGGTTAGGTTGGGGTGTAAATTGAGGTGTCGCTGTAATTTGAGTAGCATCTGGTAAGTATTGAAAAAAGCAACCACGCTTCCCAAAATAGTTAATTTGTGCTAACAATTGTTGCAATTCTTCTACCTTAACAGTTGGGCCAAAACAAATTTGTAAATTGCCCTCCAGGTACACCCATTCCCGAAACACAAATCCATCCTGCATCGGTACGGTAGGTCTATTTTTATCTGCTTTATCGGCAGTTTGATCGTAATATCGTAGTTTGTAACCATTCCGATTTACTATTAATCGTTCCGGTGGTTGGACAAAAATTTGTAAGTCACGAATCCAGGTAAATTCATTGTTAATCCACGCATCAAAATCTGTGCTGTGTGCGAAACCTTCATTTTCTAGTAATACTTTCAGAACTGCCATTTTAATAGCGTAAGGAGTTGGCACTAAATTTGACCTAGCTGCCATGCTAGTAGCATCAGAACGTTTGAGAGAAAATAAACTAACAGGTTTGTAAGCAACAGTAAGCCATTGTTCTGTTGACTCAGGTAATGATCTTTTTGATTTATTCGATCGCTTCGGCATGATTGCTCTCCCAAGGTTGTGCTACGTTAATTAGTTGGGCAATTTGTTCGGCAAATTCTGCCATACTATTAAAAGGAAATAAATGCACTGTACCTGCGCCATTCAATCGATTCAAAGTATCAGCAATACTCTGAATTTGGTCACGATAAGTTGGCTCTAAAGCACTAATCATTGGCGCGGGACAACGGCGGGTAGTGACAGTAATTATGCCTTCAAAATCATCAGGATGTGGCAGATTGGTATTCCGTTTTGCACCATTCGGTTGCAAGTAGGTGTACATGACACTTTTGAGTAAAGCATCCAAGCGTTTTTTGCGTTCGTCCAGATCGATCGCATACTTAAAATTATGGGGATTATAACCAATCCGAAATGCTTCAATATTCAAGACAGTAGCGTATAATCCCGAACTAATTTGTACGTTGTAAGGTGTAGGATTATCGACACCATATTTAGCATGAAAATAACTTTGAGTTTTCACAAAGTCAGGTAAACCAACTACTGCACCAAATTCAATTACCGACTCGCGTTTCAGGGTTTGACCTTTCTTTTCTGTCACCATAAACCCTTCTAAATCGCTGATAGTGCAAAGTTGAATTACTTTCGCAGTTTTGGCAGTTAGATCGGTTTCACCTTCAGCAAACAAAGATGTTTTTTGTTTTTCTGCTAACTCAATATCGTAGCCAATGCGATCGGGATTAAATTGCTTACCACCCTCTGATAAAGTCAGTCCTTCTTCGATAGTGATTCGGTGTAAATGTTCGGCTTGAATATGTTTGAGCATATCACCAGATACACCATTAACAAACTTTGGTTCTGGGTCGCCTTTTTTAACAATATAGTAGCGGCGAGTTAAAGATTGATTGCCTTCATTTCCTTCATTATTCAATGCTTGTAATTGCCAAGATAGCAAGCCACTAATGGAAATGGAATAAACTGTTAATCCTTGATTAGTCATTGGTTAATTCTCCTAATTATTCTTCGTCTGTTGTGTCTTCATCTGAGTCAGTTGAGTCATCAGTCATATCGGTTGAAGGTGATTTTTTGACTGTATTCCATTTAGCGTAACCATAAGCAATCAATAAATTAGCTACTAGGACTGTATCGAATTCATTGATTAATTCTATCAACCTATCCAAATCTTCTTTAGTAGGCTGTACGCGCTTTAGACGCTTACCTTCGTTTAAGTATTTTTCGGACAAACGCAAATTTTCATGTTCATATTTGCCGATAAAATCTGCGATCGCACAGATAAAATCTTTTTTTGAACCCGACTGACTGCTTAAAAGTTGTGCTAATCCATAATTTCGCTGCCAATCTAATTCTTTTACTCCATCTTTAGTGGTAACTTTCCCCGCATAAACTGTTGCTTGATTTATGGCTTTGGCAATTCTCAAAAAACTAGCATCTCTGGTAATCTTAGTAAAATCAACATCTTTTTTGGTCATGATATTTAGTCCATTTACGGAAAACAAACGAGGGTTTTTCCCTTGGGGATTGGCTAATTGTTTGACAACATAATCAGCATAACTAGCTTGGAATCTAAAAAAGCTAGAGAAATTAGTTCCAGTAATAAAATCTCGATAAGCTGCTAATAATTCACTATGTCCGGCTTCAGCTGATAAGGAAACAATTACTGATAAATGCTCTTGTAAAACATCTAAGTAATCAAGAAGTTCGGCATAATTATCAGGAATAATCCACCCTGGTAAACCCAGCGTAAATAATTCTTTTACACCATAAACTTGTCCTTTTGAGCCAAAATGCGTACCGGGAAAACTGCCAACAAAATCATTTACTGGTTTTCCCCAAAACTCAAAGGGATTATCTTCTTTAGCTTCAGCTTTAGCTGGATGATTCTCTAAAAGTTGCTGACATAATTTTAACACTAACTCAGCATCAAATCGCGCAATACCATGACCTCCCCCTGGTGGATTTGATTGTCTCAAACTTCTTAATATTTCTCGGTATTTCTGGAAAGAAATATCTTTCGGTTCTAAAGCAACTACTCGCCAATCATAGCTATTTTCCGCGACTTTGACTCGTTCAGAAATGGCAAATTCAAATAAGCCATTAGCTATCAACCAAAGATTTAGCCAATCTACTTTTTGAGCATCAGTTCTATTGCTATCAGCTTTGATTCGATTGACTCCCTGTACAGATGTGGGAAGATAAATTTTCACAGCCGCCGCTGTTTCTGGTAATTTTATACCTGTTTGTTGAAAAAATAGCTCGGCGACTATTTCTGATGTTGGCTGAGTATGATTATTTTGAGCGAAAGTTTGGCATAATGCAGTTACTAAACTTCCATAATTGTCTTTAAGTTTCCAACTTTCTAACCATAAGCTATTATGATTGCGATCGTGCCGCATGGAAACCAGAATTGAACCATTTTGAGTCCTGGGATCTGGCGGTTTTGGTACTTCCTCACTCCACTCTCCTTTCCCACCAGTTTGATAACGATATTGTTGATACAGTTTACGTTTTTCTACCTCCTTAACTACATCAAAAAAGCTAGTTTCAGATGGTATTTGACTTTCATCTGTTTTCTGTCCTTTGACAGGTGGAAATGGATTGGTATAATCTAGTTGAGCAAAGGCGGCAATATCGATCGGTTTAGCAAATTGAATCCGGTAATTAGTTCCCGCATCGATTAGCTGCATTTCTCTATTTTGTTGGGTACGATGCAGTGCATCATCCACAATTTGTGCTAAACCCAATAACAAAAAGGTGTCAGCATAAGTATTAAATTTCTTCGGTACAATCAGCGCCTCAGTCATTGGTGGTTTTCTCTATTGCTGTTGCTATTCTATTACCTGATTGGAAGGGGGGTCTTCCAATTAAACTGATGCTGTTCCCAGATAAGAAATCTGGGAACAGTGGATATTTACTTCTGGAACAGACTTGTTTGGGTAGAGGAATTAGCTAAACTGATTGGAGAAAGAACTATGTCCCATCGCCAAAACTTACCAGATTTCCTTGTTTGAGAAGGAAAAATTTGCAAAACTCCGTACAGATAACCAACCTCTAACTTCCCATTTTTGGCACGAGTGCGAATTTCCTGAGCAGATAATTTTGCTTTGGCAACTATTTCCAGGAACTCTCGTACTTTCTCGGTAGTTAAACCGTTGGCAACTGGAAACTCAAAATTATTGAGGTTTAGCTCTAATTGCGAGCTTGTTGGTTTATAATTCATAGTAATTACGAAAAATGTGAAAGGTAACGGCTTGATGTGGAAGATCAGCCGTTTCTAAAGCAAACAATACGAGAAAGTGTCTCTGAAGTGGAAGTTCAGGGGCACTTTTGTTGTATCCGTACTTTAACACAAGTATTTCTTTTAATCCATAAGAATATACTTTTATTTTTTCTCGGCATTTTGCTAGTATACTTTCAGTGGGGTAGCAGACAGGCTACTTAAGGTTGACTATAAATAGAACAGAATCCCTGCAAGGGACTGAAACTATTCTTATGGGTTAAAGTCTTCCATGCCATTTAACCTTCTGCTATCCTCACCTCCTTAGCATTGCTAATAGATAAAGAGCGTTATGGTTCAAGCAATACCCACAATACCCACAAAGGTTACATTTGACGAATTTATTGCTTGGTATCCAGAAGGGACGGGATGCCACTACGAACTACGCAGCGGGGAAATCGTTGAGATGCCTAAACCTACAGGGAAACATTCGCGGGTAGCTGGTTTTATTACAGTGAAAGCAGGGATTGAAATCGATCGCCTGAAACTTCCTTACTTTATTTCCAAAGAATGCGTGATTAAATCTGTCCGCGACGAGTCTGGGTATGAACCTGATGTGATTGTACTTGATGAAAGATCGATCGCAGATAATCCACGATGGGAAAAGGAATCTGTGATTACTCAAGGAAGTTCTGTCCGTTTGGTGGTGGAAGTAGTTTCTACTAATTGGAGTGATGATTATGCTTTGAAGTTAGAAGAATATGAAGCTTTAGGTATTTCGGAATATTGGATTGTAGACTATTTAGGGTTAGGAGGAAGGCGCTTCATTGGTAATCCTAAACGACCTACCCTTTCGATTTACCAACTTATTGAAGGAGAGTATCAAGTGCGTCAGTTTCGAGAAAATGAACGGATTGAATCTCTTACTTTTCCAGAGTTGGATTTGACTGCATCGCAGATTTTTCGAGCAACTAATTGATAATTATTTCATGATTTCAAAGTTGTACCGATCGTTGGTCACATAGTCGTAATGCTCTCACGACTAACCAATATAATTGCAAATATTCCATTTGGTTTAGAGAAAATCTTTTGAGGTCTAATTCTCTAATTGGATAACAGCTTTGATTTAGATTTGGTGCTTCTGTTGGTAGAGGTAAAGTTTTGGATAACCAACGAGTCATACTGCGCCAACTGAATGCGATCGCATTTTGTGCTTCTGGATGTAATTGAATATCTCCAACTTTCCGAATCTCTTTAATTTCCCAACCTTTAGCCCAAGCAGAATGATGTCTTCCTGCTGCTAAAATCACTGTGTACATAACACCGAAAATCTGTTGATTATCAGCATTAAACTCATTTTGTAATAAGGGAAATAGAGATTGTTGTAAAATGTATTGTGCTAAGAAAGCACTTTCAACAGCGTGGTTAGGTCGTTTATGTTTAGCTTCATAAGCTTTGAGAGCCTGTTTTTGTTCCTCATCTTCTGGGTTATAGTCTGTGTGTGCTAGTAAATGTGATTTAGGTGGTTTACCTTTGAAGCTAGAATGTGCGATCGCCTGCCATCCCCTCATCACTGCTTGCCATTTAATTTGTAGTTTCCCCAAATCATGAGTAAAGATTGCTAATAATACCAAATATTCAAACAGTTCTTCTGCTTGGGTTATGGTTAATTGAGTCAAAATCTTCTGCTGAATAAATCGTCCGCCAGTGTTTAGTAATTCATGACGAACGCTACCATATTTAGTTTTTACCCAAGTACCATTTTTTAAGCTAATTGTCGAGAAAGATTCTTGCCAGCATTTCCACATACAACCCAAATGTCCGACATAAGTATCCATCTGATACTGATATTCACTAACTGCTTGCTTTGGTGGTTTATTGGGAGAAATAAAGTTATTACCTTCAACATTTACTCCGATAAGTAAACCAATTTTTTCGTCATAGTAAACATAGCGAGGATTAACTAAAATTTGCCAGCTATACACCAAATCATTTTGGGAACGGACAGTAATACAAATGGGTAAATTATAAGTTTCAGCAGCTTTTCCCTTTGGTGATTCAATCCGCTTAAATATCCAATCGATTTGATATTCTAAATTTTGGACTTCGCGCCAAACCTTTAATAAGGTAGTAAGGGGTACAGAAAAGGCTAATAGTTTCTTGGGATTAATTTGTTGATTATCGTCAAAATCAATGAAAGTTGGTTCATTCCAAACAAATACATTGCGGTTATCTACATGACGAATTAAGTCATCGGCAACTGAGCGATCGCCTGTGAAAATAGCATCATTGAACTTTCTTTCAAATTCAGCAGAGTCATTTTTTCTCCGTTCTGCTTGTAGGGAATCTGCGGCTATATGTACGCGATTAATCCAGGCTTGTTCTAGGTTAAAATTAACCTGTTGATTAACTTGTTCTGATTGTGTATGTGCTTCTAAAACCTGCCAAGTTAACTCACAAAGTTCTCGCTCGTAAGGCAAAAAGCTTTTCTTCTGTTCTGTCGGTTCTTCTGCAAAATCCCGATCGCCCAATTCCCCGTTTTCGGGATTAATCTGAATACTCCAATAAACGCAAACTTCACCTTTCTCTCCTTTGAATCTGGCACATCTTCCGGCTCTTTGTAATAGTGAGTTCATCGGACATAACTCTGTGTGCATAATTTCACAAGTGATGTTAAGTCCGGCTTCTATTACCTGAGTAGCTATCAAGATATGACAATAACTATCAGCTTGCCATTGCTCAGAAAATACAGCTTTAATATCAGCTTCTTTTTGGGCGCGATGTTCTGGTAAAAAGCGAGAATGAAGCAAAGTGATTTTTAACTTGTCTTCAAAATTCAGTGCATCCAAGTCTCGAAATAAACCTTGCGCTTGAGACACAGTATTACAAATAACGATAACTCGCTGGCGCTGATTTTGTTGGATGTCATCGAGGATAACTTCAGATATTAAAGGAGTGGCTATGGCTCTAAAAGTGCGGTGACGGTTGCCTTCAATTGTAGCTAAATCTGTTTGGCTAACTTCAATAATTTCCACGATCTATTACCTCTTTAATTTGCTGAGATAGTTCGTCAGTTAAAGTAGCAGTCATTAGTAGAAATGGTGCAATTCCTTTGACTTGTTGTAAGACTTTTAAGACAGTGGTAAATGAGCGTTCTGGGTCGAGTAAGTGCAATTCATCAAATACTAAATAAGAGGCAAAGATTGCTCCAGCGTTGACGTTAGCAGAACCGCGACCTACAGAATAAGGTATGTTGAGAAAACTGCTTAACATTTGGTCGATCGTACAGAAAATGATATCGCCTTCAAAACGCGGGTCTTCTGGGTTTTCTCCGGTTTGTAATGTGACTGTTAAAGGTCGAGGTAAAGGATAGTGTTTTGACCAATTTTGAACGAGAATTTCTGTTCTTTGACGCAAGCTATTGGCGAGGGTGCGTAAAGGGACGACGTAGATTAATTTGTTGGGAAAATCGAGTTGCAGGGGTTTGGCGAAAAGGAAAGGTGCGATCGCTGTTTCTGTCTTCCCCGAACCTGTGGGAGCACGAAGTAAGATATCTTGGCGGTTGAGGAGCTTCTCAATAGTTTGGAGTTGAAATTGTCGCGGGGAAAATCCAGTAAGAGTGTAAAAGAATGGCTCAACATTCATAACTTAAATTATAATAGTTGTTTTTCGGACTGGTTGAAAAAAGCTTATGCAACTGACTGAACGCCGTGCCGATCGCGTTGTTTTATACAATATCAGTTGGCAACAATTTGAAAACCTTTTAATTGACTTGGGGCAAAGTCGTGCTGCGAGACTTGCTTATGATAACGGAACTTTAGAAATTATGACCCCCTTACCCGAACATGAATATTACAAAGAATCCCTTAGCGATGCTGTTAAAGATATTGCCGAAGAATTAGAAATTGACTATGAAAGTTATGGTTCAACCACTTGGAAACGTGAAGCGCGTTTAGCAGGAATTGAACCCGACAACTGTTTTTATTTTCAAAATGAAGCGAAAGTCCGAGGTAAATTAAAGTTCGATTTGACACAAGATCCACCTCCTGATTTAGCTTTAGAAATTGATTTAACTAATAAATCATTAGATCGCTTTCCGATCTATGCCCGTTTGGGTGTACCGGAAATTTGGTGTTACGATTCTGGGGAATTAAAAATTTATCAATTGCAAAATGAAGAATATATAGAAGTAGAAAATAGTTCAGTTTTTCCCATGTTGCCAATTCAAGAATTACCTGCTTTAATCGCACAATATCGTCCTAATGGAAGACGCGCAATTAGACAAGCTGTGCGACATTGGACAAAGCAAATGGGGTGAGGGATGCGATCGCTGTTTCTGTCTTTCCGGTAGGTGACTTCAAAAAATACCAAACAATTGTATGAGTATCTACAACTACAGAACTCATAAAGGAAACTCCTTGGGAAAATTACCCCACATTTCCTGACGAATTTCGGCAATATCTGCTTCTGTAATTTCAATATCTAAATCGCTCCATAATCCATATAAATTACTACGTGGCTGTGGTGATAAAGAGTTTTGTTTGAGCGATTGAATAAAGTTTAGAACTTCTTGTTGTTGTTCAGGTGGTAATTCCCGTAAGTTTTGTAATACAGCTTGCTCAATTGTCATTGTTTAATCTCCTAGTTCTTTGAATTAACATAGAACAAAAACTTTTTTCTTGTAATGAGTATTAAGCTAATTTGTTTATTTATTTGTGTTACTTAAATTTTTCAGTCCCCTTGCGGGGATTAGTTAAGAAAAATGATTCTACTGTCTAACCAGTATCTTAGAAAGAGTGGCTTCAGTCCCTCAAAGGGATTTTAAAAGCAGAATCTTAGCTTTAAAGCTTTACTATGGGTAGTATAGCATAGAAGAACTAACTAAGATTATGTACAAAAATTAATTTTTACTTAAAGCGACTTCCAATTCTTATCTTGGAAGACCTCTTGATATTCAGAAATATCAAGAGGTCTTCCTTAAGAAATCTTCAGCTTAATAATCTGAAGCTTCCTAAAAGTCAATCTGGTAAATAGATTCCTGTCTGTTGAAGACTGATGTTTTCATCCTTCAGATTGGCATTTTCATTAGCTAAGGTCCATTCCAGATTATCTTGGCGCTTCTCCAGATTATCTTGGCGCTTTTTGATAGCCTGAATTTCTTGGAACAAGGAATCTAGATAATCTGGCAAGTCGGATAGTAAAATTCCTGCCTTGGGAATAGAAGACATCTTTCTAGATACAGGATAAACAGTGGAATCAAGGTTGTATTCGGGTTCACTCATCTTTGACATCCTTTATTTTACTATTCGTGAGCATAAAGCTCTCCACTAATAAAAATTCAATCTCAAGTATAACAATTCTTTCTTTTACTTGCCTTAGCTCTGCGAGTTTTCAAGTTCTATTACCGTTTGACCCATTCCCAAACGAGTTTTTATTCCTGTACCTGCAAACTGTGCATAATGAATGAGTAAGTTCGCAACGTTTGCCAGTAAAGGGTCTATTCTGCTGATAATTTGTAGTCTTACTTGACCTGTAAAACCGATCGCATATCCTCTCTGTAAATGGTGCAAACCAGTTTTTATCTTGTGCGAATTAATCACAACCGCACTTTCCAAATAAGCAATTAACTCATCACTTCCTAAATAAACAGGTGCAAATTCATTCCATCTTTCTAACCAACTGCGAAACATTAAACTTGGCAAAGGTAAAGGTAAATTTTTGTTTCCTTGAGCAAAAGCAGTAGGAGTAGTAAATTGCAAATTAAAGCGGTTAATTGGTTCTGGTTCGTTGGCAACTAAAGTGGTGTAAAGTTCTTCATAACTGGTGATTTCGTCTTGGCGATCGCACACCGCAAAATTCCCACCCAAAAACTCTAATTCAGAGGAGAGATCTAGAGATGCGATCGCTTTTGCATGAACTTCATTTAATCCACAAAGCGATAATTTATAAAACTCTTCAGGTACAAACGTTACAAAGTCTTGAGAGCAACTGCAACGGCCTAATATTCCAGAATAACTGATAGCTGGAATCTTTTCCTTACCAACTTCCAAGCTCATTTTCTGGTGTAATTGCTTCACCAATTCTAACCCATAAGCACGGGGTAAAACAGTAGGTTGAGATACAGTTAATATCCAATTAGAACGGATTAACATATTTTATAACTCTTTAAACTTTACCCATCCTGGTACAAATTTAATTTCTCCCTTCGGATCAACTACAGTTCGCCTAGATTTCGGTGCTTCATAACCGGGTGCAGAAATACCGCAAGTATCACGAATTGTCTCAACTAATTCTTCATCTAAACACAAGCTAACTGTAGTGCCAAACATTCCACTTCCCCAACCTAATCTTAAGCTAAAAGAACAGTCTTGAGCATAAAAATTGCGGATACTGCTAAACTCTAAATTTTTCCCACCAGCATGAGGATTATTTTGGATATCCTGCCAGTAAAAATTTTCTGCTTCCCATTGATCTTGACTAAATTCCCGACAAATATTTAAAATATCATCTACATTTTTAAAAGGGATATTCATTTTTTCTTTGTGACAAAACCAAGATAAGAGTTCTGGATTAATACTCAAAGTAAATTCGGTTCTTAAATTTCTAATCATTTCCACATATAGAGAAGCCTTATACTTGGCTTTCATATTATCAAATCGACTGGAAACTATTACCTCAACAGCAACAGGCAAATTAAACGATACGGATTTATCTTGTTTATTTTTCCGATTAAATTCTAAAATTGGTTCAGAATCTGTAACATGAACTGCTCTCATAAAATCGGTATTCGGAAGACTGGTTTTACCAGGTGCTAATTTTCCCTGATAAAAAAGAGAGAATTCCGAAAATAAGCTATTCATAAATAGTGAATCATCAGCAAACTTGGCATTACGCTTTAGTTCTCCCATTGTTTCGCGCAATCTAGTTTCAATCTCGCTGACTCGCGTTTTTTGAGAAACTTGATATTGATCTGGGTATTTGAGTAAATGGTATGCGATCGCAGTCCGAATCGCACCCTTAATCGAAGAACCTGGAATATAAAGTTGTCCAAAACCATTGCGAATCATCGGACGCAAATCACTAATTTTTTCTTCCGTCCATTTGCGACTAATACCAGTCTTGGGAAAAATTGCTTCAAGTTCTTGATTACTTTGCCAATTTTCTCCAAAAGCTTCTTTTAAAAGGCTAGTAATCTCTTCTCTATTTTCAATTCTAGTAATATACTCCTGTAACTTTGCTTTCTGATATAGAGCTTTTGCCAATAAATCACGATTGGGTAAATAAACTCGATTTGATGTTTGCACATATTCAAATGGACTCAGTTTAGAAACTTCTGAACCAATATGCAACATTGGACTGGTAAGTTGAATGCGTTTTGTTTCGTAAACTTCGGGTTTAACCAGAGTATTTTCAGGAGTAGAAACCATAATTTTACTCAACTTTTACATTAACAGGTAAACTCAAACTAATGCCACTGCGATAAACTTTGTGACCGTTTCTCTGCTTTTCAAAATCAAAATTTTCGCTTTTGGGAGGAGTAACATCTGCCAGTTTCCCTTTGGGTTTACTCAGAAAAACAGAACCCTCTGCAAACATTTGTATTGACTTGCGGCGACGCTGACTTCCTGAAGGAGAAGATGAAATCCACCCACCTCGACGCAGCAATTCATAGCTGGTATTTGCTAGAAATTCATTCGATAAGGATTCTTCCCAAAAGAGGCTAATCAAACTATGAAAGTTTCCCCGATCAAAGTTGACAACTTTTTCCCATTCAGGAGTTAATTCACTGTGTTCAACTTCAAATTGTCCCGCACCGCTAGAACGTTCGCCACCAAGTCCTTCCTCACCCAGAAATTTTAAGACATTCAAAAAAGTATTTTCAAATTCCGGTTTAGAAAATTCAACAAGAAAATACAAACCTGAATTTTCTTGATAGTAAACGAAATTGGTGCAATAGATGTTGGTTGCTCTGGTGATGCGATCGACTGCTATTTTAGGAACTTTACCCTTTTTGACCGCTTCCCCATAATCAAATGTTCCTGCTTTCGTCAATTCTCCATCTATTTTATCTCCCTTTTTAGCCTTAGCCTTAGCTTTAAGTTCTTCTCCATCGCTGTCTTTCCATCCGTCCCCTTGATACCACCGTTGCCAAACTTCCAACGGTAAATAATTGAGTTTTTTGTACTCTTTGGCAAATTCAAAGTCATCTTCTGGATACTTGATCGGACGTTTAAGCGGACAGGGTAAATAGTAAATAGTTTTGCCGTTAACCTGCCGATAAATAAAGGTGGAACTTAAGCGAAATGGTGGTTCTTCTTGAGTTTGAAATTGTTGTAATAGTTCCTCAACAGCATCTTTTAGAAATAAGCGAGCATAAGCACTTATCCAAGCACTAAATAGGGTGTCTGAGTGGATGCGATCGCTAGTCTCTTCCATCCCAATTCCCAACTCGCCAAAGTGAACGGGATTCCCTTCAAATTTCAGTTTAAATAATTTCCAGTAACTCATTTTTCCTCTGAATTTGGCAAAAGTTTTTGGATATCCGCAAACTTATTCGGTAATTGGCTAGTATTCTCAATCTCTGGTAGTTTATTTGATAACGGTAAACTGAGCGAACTGCTTCCAGGTTCGCCGATTCCCGCATAATCTCGATAGGAAAATTCCAGATTTTCAAACTTAATTTTGCCGTAACCGCGAGAACCATGTCCGCCTAAAGCATCATCTTCTAGAATCAAAATTGCACGCAGAATATTTTTCAAATCCACTTTTGCTTGACTGGCATCTTCAACCGTATAAACCATTTCAAAGTTAAATTTTGCTCCTTTGGGAACTCTTTCTACTTGTCTCGGATTAGCTGCTGCTGTAATGCGATCGATTCCATTTTCAAACTTCCACTCAGTCATATATAAACCAGTGTCAATTTTTTGGAGGTTTTCGACAGACTCTTTTATCAAATGACAATCACGAACTATTAACCGTGCTGGAGCATTTCGTCCTGTAACTTTCAAATATTCCTTACCATCAATCTGTTTCTTTTCGCTTTTTTCGTCAAATATCCCCTCTTGACGAGCTACCTCAGTTTCAATCCAGCACTTGACACCAGTAGAGCCGAAAACACGAGATACTTCACAATTCCTTGCTCCGTCAAATTTGATATATTGTCTATCAATTTCCGTGACTCCATCAACTAAATCATCGCTTTCGTATCGGTAAGTTCCACTACCACCAAAACGATTTAAAGGCTTGTTTAGTAACCGTTCTAAAATTGCGCGGAGTTTCCCTTTTATCGAAGAACCAGGTAAATAAGGATGTTGAGTAATTGGATCGCGGATTACAGGTTTATCTAGTCCTCCAATGTTAAGAGTTTCGCCACCTCCGCCAATGTGAAGTCCTGTTTCTACTAACAAAATACTTTTAAAGTAAAGCTTTCCAAGTAGTTGTTTTTGAGGTTTATCGGTTGTTGATACACTCATTGATCTTTTCCTCCGGCTGCTTTGTGGTATGCAACTATTGACTCAATAAGTTGAACGAGACGAGCAAAATCACGAGCAAAATCATCTTGATTCTCATTCCTGACTTGTTTAATGGCAGCTTCTAGCACTTTTTTCAACGGCTCAACGGGCCCCGGATCTTTTTCCTTTTTCTGTCGAGCTGCAGCATAGGCTAATTGGTATCTTAGGACGTGCAATTCATCCCTCTTCTCTTTTAATATCTGAAGTAATATCTCAGGTTGTTCGTTTGGTTGAATATTTGTTTTACCGTACTCAATCTTGAAACGATTTACAGCATCTAAAAATTTGCGGATTTGATTAGTTTTTAACTTCTTTTCAACCAGTTTATTTCCTAGTTTTTCTGCGTCTTCAACTAAATCACAAATTTTATACTGGTTTAAACCCTCTCCTTTAAAGCCATCAATCTTATTGACCATTACCGTTACAATATCTTCATCCATTTTCGGTTTAGGCTTAGAGTATTTATCTTCTGGTGTCATGGCTCTTCCTAATTAACATTTCAATTCCGATAAAAGTTACTTATCCTTGCAATACCTGTTCCACAGTTAAAGCCAATTCTGGAAACGTCTGAGAAGAAATTCTCTCATTTCCGCGAAATTCTACCTGTTCATACAATCCCTCTACCAAGGTCAAAACAGTAACTTTTTGCTCAATTGGATCGACAATCCAATATTCAGGAATTCCGACTACACTATATTCAGAACGCTTAAAACGATAATCTCTAGTTCGAGATTCTGGACTCACAATTTCTACTGCTAACAATGAAGCTGATTCTAGAATGGCTGATACATCTCTTTGGATTATTTGATCTCTATTTATCACAGAAATATCAGGAATTCGCGATCGATTTATTGATGTTCTTACTCCTATACTTTGCAATGTCAGCCAAGGTAAATTAAGCCGATTAATCTCGGCTTCAAAGTTATTTGCCAACAATCGAATAATTAACGCATGGTCAAATGTTGGTGGATTCATCAGGATTAATTCTCCATCTTCCAATTCATAACGATTATCAGTACCATCGTCATAATGAAGGTAATCTTGAAAGGTAAATTTGGTTTTAGTCGTTGTTTGAGTCATGGCTTTCTTTGCGGTTAAGTAGTTCTATCCAAGTGGCAATACCTTGAAAATAAGGCGCATTATACGGACTCTTTAAAGATTTACGAAAATCTTCATTATCCAGCACATTTTTTGGAAGTCGTGCCAAAGTATAAGCAATTTTTGGTAAGTGTAAATAGTAGCGAATATCTCGCTCTTGATCTTGATAATCTCGATTTTTACGTTTTTCTTCAATCTCCTTAATCATTTGTTTCTGAACTTGAGCCGTAGCTAGTAAGTTTCTGACAAAACTACGCGAATAATTACTGTCCACATCATAAAGCTTTTTCACAAAAGGTAGGATACCAAATAAACTAGGCAAACTTTCTGAGCTTAGATAGGTTCTAATTTCTTCATCAATCACTTCTGATTTATAAGTCCCTAACCATTCATTCCACTTAAATACTTCTCCAAATAATCCTAAACTATCTCGACCATTTCCTTTAGCTTTATTCTCAGCTTCCCCCGATTCATTTGCTGCTTGATAAAGAGGAAATTTAACATCAGCAAGGCTAATTCCACCAGAAAGAGTGATATCAGGATTATAACCTGTGTAAGCTCGAAATGCTTGATAAACATCAAAGGCAAATTCAACTACTTCATTCCAAGTTCCGCTAATAAATAAGTCGTCACCTCCTGCATAAATGAAAAGTAAATTATTTCTATGCTCATCAGTTAATCCGGTAACAGTTTGTAACTTGTCAAAAAAGTATTTATGGCGGTCTTTAGCAAGCTGATTTAGATGAACCTTAAAGAAATAAGTCATTAAGCGAGAAAGTCCAGCAATTCTCGGTAAGTTTTGAATTGTCTTTTTCTTAAGACCTTTAGCAAAAATTTTACCTAAGTTATCTACATCCATCCGTAAATAACCAACTCGCTTAATTCCATCGGCGCAACTTGCCATTTCTTCAGCACGTATGAATCTAGATTTATCTAATCTAGATTCATCAGTAATTTTGATGCGCTGACCATAATTGCCTAAAAGAAGAAAAATTGCATTATTGGAGTTTCGATAATTTTCAATTTTCCAATCATTCACTCTAAAAATTGTCTCTTTTGTTTGATATTTTGGCTGAACTTCTTTAAAAAGATGATAGTAAACATCCTGACAAGTTGAATCAATTTTGGAAAATTGGAGAGGAATGTAATAATCTGAGTTAATTTCTTTTTCTTTAGAATGCGATCGCAGAATCGTTTTTACGCCAAATAATCTTTCCCCTAATTCAAACATTTGATTACAAATTGGACAAGCTAATACTGATTCATTTTCATTAAGGGGTTTTAATTGCTCAGGCTTAAAATCATCCCTGTGACAAACTTTACAGGGTGGATAACTATCTTTCTTATCTAAAATTTCCTGGATCTGATTGTCAAATTTTCTAGTTTTTTGTTGGTTGACAAGACTAATTGCTTTTTGCCAATGAATCTTGGCAAACTTTTCGCTACTGACATCTTCAGCAGGAAAACAATGATTAGCTAGGGCTAAAAATATTTGTCCTTTAAATTTATCAAGTAACCATTTATTAAACCTATTTTTGATTTCGGTAATTTTATCATTAATACCGACAGCAGGCGCTAATAGATATAAATTTCCTCCACCAGCATAGATAACACTGGTGCGAGGTAAATGTAATTTCTCCAAAAGTTGCTGCACAATTTCCTCTGCGACTAATTCTAAATAAAAACTTCTTGCTCTCAAAGATTTCAACGCACCATCAGAAGAAATCGTGTAAATAAATTTTTGAATTCCTGATAAGTCACCAGCAATTAAAGTTATTTGATCATCTTCAGGATTTTCGGCTAAAGCAGCAGCAACGGCAGCAGTCGATCGAGCTAAATCAATCAAAGCAATATCTGACTCGCCAAAGCTGAGACAGGAACCATATTTTTCTAGAATGACTGTCAGTAAAGATAAGTTTTTGAACCAATTCGGATCTGTTTGTATGAGGTGAGCAATGTTCTTTTGTATTTCCAATTTTAAATTTTCTAGCTCGGCAGTTGTTGGTTCTTCCATTTTGGGATAAGGGATGGAAGGATAGGTATCTTTGATTGCACCTACAGGACAGTAATTTTTTTGTTCTGTCTTTTCTTTTCCATCTTTAGAAAAATCCACAAAATCAAATAGCAATCGTAAAGGTTGAGGTTCTTGTTTTTCAGGCCATTTTAGGTGACTTTTCGCTTTTTTTACAGCTTGCTGTTCTTGTGGTTCTAGAGATTGCAACTGAGGTAAAGAAACGTTTGTCCATTTAGCTAAAACTCCAACAGCTTCCTGCATTATTCGTAAAGCTACATTTTCAGATGCCATAACCCATTTTTCCTCAATTACTAACTTAACTTTGAAAAAAAGTACGATCGCCAACCATCACCCCCCAGGCAAATCAACCTTAAACACCTGGGAAATCGAAACTTCATGTGTATGCGTCGCCACTACCACTACACCCAAACGCGGATCGTAACAACCTACCCAAGCAGCAGGGTGACATTCATGCACTAAATACCCATACAACCAAATAGGTGCTTTACCTTCAATAACTATTCCTTGACTAAAATCAACACCTGCTGGCAACTTCAACCCTTTGAGATCGGCAGGTGTAATAATGCCATTTTCGTTGGTAATTTCCAGGCGTAAGTGTTGATAAGGCAACCCTGATTGTGTTTGATGCGGAAAAATTTCCAGTTTTATCGCACTCATATTTATCGTTGTTGATTGGACTATTCCTACTATCCTAGTAGGTAAATTTAGATATATTCAGTTGGCAAAACTTCATGGCTTTAGGTAAACAATGATTACCTCATATCTTCGACAAAGAGCTACTTTCAACCCGTACAGTATGTAAGTTGAAAATTTACCCTGTTATCAATTTAACAGAACCCTGCGCCAAAAGTCCGTCAAAAAGTTAAAATTAACCATTAAGAATTTATACAAAATCATAAATTTTGGCTCAAATCTTTACTAACTTTTGCACGGCGGTAATTAATGCTGGAGAAAGTAATCGATTTTGTCCAGCAACCCAAGGGCCACAAGTCATTTCTAAATAAGGTTGTTCTTGGTGAATAACTTCACACTCTGTCAATTTACTATGAATCACAGCTACAGGTTTAAGGTTGCCTCTATCCCGACAAAACTTATGCCAACTTTCTACTTCTTCCGGTAAGGAACTAATAATTAAGTAATGAGAGCAAGCTTCTAATATTGGTTGTTTTTCCGGTTGTACCATTCCTCCTACATCGACAATTACTAAAGATTTTTGTCGCCTTAATTGGAGAATCGCTTCTGCTTGGAAGGGAAAAAACTGTGGTGTTAAACCGCCTTTATTAGCTGCTTTAAATGTTTCTCCATCACCATTGGCTTCTGGGGTAAGTTCTAGTACATAATTTCCTTCACCGTCCCAATTTGCTCGTTGTAAATAAATATTGGGAAATTGGGATAACAAAGCTTTAAATAAAGCATGAGATAATAGGCTTTTCCCGCTATTTGGAGGCCCAACAATCATCAATCCCGTGCAAAGCGGACTATCTTGCTGCTGTTCTAACCCGATTCTTTGACCAATTTTAACTAAACGGCTGTGGGTGGCTACGACAATGGCACAATGGAATCGGGGTTCGTAACTGGCAATCCAAGCGGTAGGATGTAATTCGTGGACAAGATAATTGTGTAACCAAATTGGGGCACGACCGGAAATAATTACACCGATTGTGGTGTTAATTCCACTGGGTAATTCTAAATCAGTTAGTTCTTCTGGATAAATAATTCGGTCTTCGCTGGTTAATTCAATTGATAATAGCTGATATTTCAAGCCTTGGGGGTTTTGCTGGTGAGACAGCGAAAGGCAAATATTCTTCTTCACTCGGTTAGTCATTGTTCCGATTTCCATTATTGACTTTGTGCTACTATAACCTCTAGGTAGAAAAGGGGTCTTCCATAGTTGGTTGATGTTGGTTTTGTTTATCCCCCTAGTCCACACATTCTCCAATGGTTAGCCGCAGGTCAACTGGCAAATCGGTTTGCTCGATCGCTCCGTCTCTGGGTATTATTGCAGAGGTTTTATCATCCAGATTCTCGTTGGCTTTCTTTGCCGCAACCTTTTAGTTATAGTGAGGTTCGATCGCACTTATTCGCACCAACTCATCCCCAAAGCAACCAATTGAGTGTAGAAGAGTTGGTAGCGGCTTGTCATGACTCTGGCTGTATTTGTCACCAACCTTTTCGAGATTGGATTTTTGCACCGGGAAGCCTTCAAGAGGAGTCTGTTTGGCGGCAAATAGTAATGCAGTTGACGGGGTTGAGTGAAGATGAGTTAGAACAAAAGTTACAAGAACGTCCTTTTGCTACCGTACATCGCTCAATCCGCGATGACTTAAAGTATTTGCAGCAGATGGGATGGCTAAAATCTCCTAGTTCGGGAAAGTACCAACTTTGTTCGATTCGAGAGTTACCCACGCCTCCAATTGAAGTTAATCCGCAACCAGATTTGGGATTATCAAAAGCGCAAGTTTGGGAGTTGTTGCGAGTGTTGGAGTCTGTGGCTTTTGTGCAGCCAAATCTTAATTTGGTGGTGGAATCGCTTTGGGAACAAGCAACTAATGATTCCCCTACTACTTTGAAATTAAATCAAGAACCTACCCAACGAATTTTTATTCATTTGGATTATATCCTGACAGAGGAAATGCAAGAGCAGGTTGATACTTACCAAGAACAATTAGAATCACTCTGGCGCAGACATGAGGGGGGAACGATCCGGTTTAACTATTGGCTGGTTACTCAAGAACGATTGGTGGAAATTATTACTTACCCAGTTTGCTTGCATTATATGCGACGGGCGAAATATTTAAGTGCTTATGGCATCGACCCTCATGGAAACTTTGGTTGGCATAATTATCGCCTCGATCGCATCGCCGTGAAAAGTCTGCAAATTTTAGCTTGGGGAGATCCGTTGATTCCTAAACCCTTGAAAGATTTGTGGCGTACAGGTAATTTACCTACTCCAGATGAGATACAAGCTGAACTTGATGAAGCTTGGGGTTTTAATTTCTATTACCCGAAAGGGTTACTGATTGTTCGTTTTCCACCGCAGTTTGCCCGTTGGTATGTGGATGATACGGTGCGCCATCCTACTTTTGAACCGATTGCTTACCAACAATTACTACAGTTGATTCGGCAACAGGTTAAAGGTTCTCAACAGCAGCAACTTTTAAGTATTATTCAGCAAAGACCTACAACGGATGCTTATTATAAAGCTTGGATTCGGTTGGGTGATATTAATGTTTTAATGCGTTTGCGTGATTGGCGACCTAATGGTGAGGTGATTGCGCCTTTGTCTGTTAGGCAGAAGTTGCTTGATGAGGCTTTGCAGGAAGTTTCACATTATCAGGATTTTTAATGTTGCAGGTCAGTTTTCAAAGCAGCACGAGCCAATTTCACATAAGTTTTCACTGTTTGATAAGGCATTTCCAAATCTTCAGCAATTACTTGCAAAGATTCTCCTAATTCTCGCCTCGCCAATATTGTCGCCCAAGTTTCAGCAATTTCTCTAGCTCTTTCGCCACCAATTCGCTTACGTTGTGATACAAATATTTCTGTTAACTGAGCAATTCTTTGTCCTAACAAATCTTCTACTGTTGGTGCTGTTGGGATATCTTCAGAAGAAAGCCATCCATTTCGGGTTTGTCCTAAACCGAAAGTGGTTTTGTGACCAGTTCCACAATAAGGAGCTAATCTTCCCAAGGTGTAGAATAATTGGGTAAATTCCGATCGCTCTTGACCTTCTTTACTTAAAGCATATTCGATCGCACCCACAAATCCCGTCACCGAGCCTTTTTTCCCAGCTTGTACTTTACAGGATTCTAGTTTGACTTGTTGGACAATGACATTCTCATCTACCCAATCCAAAAAAGCATCTTGTTCAAAAGGCATTCCCGAAAAATCATTCCATCGCCGCAAGTAACTATGAAATACATTAAAAGGTAATGGTAAAGGAAAGTGATGTTTTTTCCGCCGAAAACTGGTTGGTGTGACAAAACTGAGTTTTAATGTTGATGAGGAACGTTCTGCTTCCCATAACTGTTTATAAGTCATTGCTGGTAGGGCGATTTTACATGATTTAATCACTAAAGGTACATTCCGCAACGCCACTTCTTCTGGTAATGCTTTCATCCATTGGGTCAACCATTGCACCACTTTTGCAGATAATGCTGTCACATACCAACGATAAGTTTGTGATGCTTGTACCAGAAATTCCTTACCTACAGGTTGTAATGCGCCTTCTAGTCCAGAAATGGTGAAAGGTTTTTCTGATTGTCCATCGTGCAGATATGCCGACAATTCTGGATCGAACGATCGCACTTGATCAAGTAACCAGGCATGAAGTCCGATCGTATATTGGGGATATAAAAAAGCGTCTGTTTTGGGTTGTAATTCAAAAACTAATCCCAGCAGTTCTGTATCTTTTGACCAACTGAGTTCGGGTGAGTTTGATTCTTTTCGCTGGCGGCGACTTTTGGCAGGTTGAGGCATTGTGATTTGCCGAATTTTTGCTGCTTGTATTTTACTTGGTTTCCATCTCCTTCTGGGGATTCTTTTAGCCGAAAGGTAAGGAAATTGTTGGTGCGATTCCCGCAGGGATCGGTACGCGAATCGCATTCGGCAATCTCAACCGTCAATACTTAGGAAAAAGAACAACTGCAAAAGCTTTCTTGCTGCGATCGCTTCCTTTAATCTCTGCCATCAATTCCTCTGTTTTTCAGTCCCCTTGCGGGGATTTGGTTAGTTGAAAGCAGAGTATCCAAGTAGGAAAAGACTATGGAATGGCGTTTCAGTCCCCTTGCGGGGATTTGGTTAGTTGAAAGCGGTTTTACTATGGAGATTGGTAGATTTCTTGGAACGTTTCAGTCCCCTTGCGGGGATTTGGTTAGTTGAAAGCATCTAAAGTAACGGCTAAGCCCGGAAGGGATGCGTTTCAGTCCCCTTGCGGGGATTTGGTTAGTTGAAAGTATTGAGCCTGGGAAAATCTACACTCTGGCTTGCTGGATGTTTCAGTCCCCTTGCGGGGATTTGGTTAGTTGAAAGAAGGAACACGGTATCTGCGTGGGGATTGATGCCCCAAGAGAGTTTCAGTCCCCTTGCGGGGATTTGGTTAGTTGAAAGTTGCCAAGAGTATTGGAGTGGAAATTTGTCTCGGAGAGTTTCAGTCCCCTTGCGGGGATTTGGTTAGTTGAAAGCTGAGATTTATCAATTTTTGCTAAATCTTAGAAAGGTTTCAGTCCCCTTGCGGGGATTTGGTTAGTTGAAAGCTTGAGGGTTTGAATATCGTTAATGTGCCAAGGTAGCCGTTTCAGTCCCCTTGCGGGGATTTGGTTAGTTGAAAGTTGGAGAAGTTGGTAGTTGCGGATAGTAAGGAAAATGTTTCAGTCCCCTTGCGGGGATTTGGTTAGTTGAAAGTGGCGCGGTGCCATTGGTTCAGTTAGTGCGGTGGTGGTTTCAGTCCCCTTGCGGGGATTTGGTTAGTTGAAAGAAGGATGGGAAGAAGATTAAAGCATGATGACATTAACTGTTTCAGTCCCCTTGCGGGGATTTGGTTAGTTGAAAGCAGTTAAAATCCTGCGTCCATCAATCTTGTAAACAATGTTTCAGTCCCCTTGCGGGGATTTGGTTAGTTGAAAGAGTTTTAGCATGGGCAATAAACAAAGCGTGCATATTGTTTCAGTCCCCTTGCGGGGATTTGGTTAGTTGAAAGAGTTTTCATAAAAAATGTTTGTGCGCTAGCGCACTGGTTTCAGTCCCCTTGCGGGGATTTGGTTAGTTGAAAGACTGCAACAAGGAAGGACATTTTGAAGGCAGTCAAGACGTTTCAGTCCCCTTGCGGGGATTTGGTTAGTTGAAAGTTCTAATTAGATTTATTCCCCCTTAATTGGGGGACTTGTTTCAGTCCCCTTGCGGGGATTTGGTTAGTTGAAAGATTAATCCCAATACGATAAATACTACCAAATAAAAGACGTTTCAGTCCCCTTGCGGGGATTTGGTTAGTTGAAAGAGCTTGAGCATGGTAGCTTGGTTCGTAAATATCAAGGTTTCAGTCCCCTTGCGGGGATTTGGTTAGTTGAAAGTCAATCCCCTGCATTACCTGTGAGCTAACGCTTATTGTTTCAGTCCCCTTGCGGGGATTTGGTTAGTTGAAAGTTAATGAGACTTTGGCTTTTGAGCAGGAGAAAACTAAGGGTTTCAGTCCCCTTGCGGGGATTTGGTTAGTTGAAAGCTATTTGACTATTAGGAACACTGCTACCAACAAATTAGAGTTTCAGTCCCCTTGCGGGGATTTGGTTAGTTGAAAGCACTGTTGGGTTTCAAGGGCTGACCCTTACTAAGAAGTTTCAGTCCCCTTGCGGGGATTTGGTTAGTTGAAAGCGGACACAAGGGGGGTGGGAGTAGAAGATATTTATTGTTTCAGTCCCCTTGCGGGGATTTGGTTAGTTGAAAGCAGCTGACAGCCCGGAAGCGGTCTGTCTTCGGTTTGATGTTTCAGTCCCCTTGCGGGGATTTGGTTAGTTGAAAGCTCAAATTTTGAAATGCTTAAAGGAGTTGGCGCAATGAGGGTTTCAGTCCCCTTGCGGGGATTTGGTTAGTTGAAAGTCTGTCGCCCAAAACCCAGACCAATAGAGAGTTGTGAAACCACTTTTCGTGGATCGCAAATTTCACCTCATTTCAGCCGAGCTTATTGCTAGTCTTTTTCAATAACTCTTAAGGTACTGAAACTGAAACTATTGAATTGTCAAGGTTCTGGCGTTTTTCGTGAATCCCCCCAGGTTTTTGCTCCCGCTTCGATCCACGAAAACAATCATAAATCAGTAGCATTCTCTTGTCAATGCTTTGTGTTTATGATATGTAACAGAATCACTAGTACCAAAAACTAGTTTTTCTTTACCTTTGAGTTTTGCCGATCAGAAAACGGGGTTATTGAATTTGCGATCGCTTTTAAATGAATCTTTGACACTGTGCCATCCGAGAAATCTGGAATCAAATATTTGCTTTCATCAATCGCTTTGTCCCATTATCTCAGATTGGCATGAATAGTGAAAGAAGCGATCGCATCTGGAGGAAATTAGCTTCTACTGTTAAATTCTGATGTTATCGTATCAGACTCAAACAGTTCCCATAAACCAACCGTACCCACGAAAAAAGTATAAATGCCATATTGAATTGGCTTATGCTTTTTCGCAGGTGCATAAATAGCCGCCACAACTGCCTCGATTGAATGAACTGAGATCGCGAAATGTCCCAACCAAAGAACTGGCATCAAACTGCTGGGGAAATGATTGGTCGTTAGTCTGGCTTCCAGATTCCATAATTCCAGTGCGATCGCAGCGACCATCACAACTGGAGATATTACTTTGAGCAGACTTTCAAGTTTTTTCTTGCTCTCGTTTAAAGTCAGGGGATTCATTCCAATATTTCCGGTAACAACATTATTATTATTCATTTGGTTTTTCAGATGGTTGCCAAAATCGAACTATCTTTGAGATGTTCAAAACTAAATCCGTTGTAGTTTGAGTATAATTAAAATCAGGATTCAAAAGCGGTAAAATAAGATGAGTATTACAGAGTCTATCAAATTAGTTAAATATGTGGCTAATGCTAACGGAGAAAAGACAGATGTAATTATTCCGATCGAAGTTTGGGAATCTTTGTTAGCCTCCTGGTCAAATATGGTAGAAGTTTTGGAAAATCAGGAAGATGCAACGATATTTCAAGAGTTTTTACATCAGAAAAAAACTGGTGAACTCCAGACAATTTCTTTAGATGATTTAGAAAAAGAATTAATGGCAGATGGACTTATATCAAGTTGAAGTGACGAGTGCTGCCCGCAAGGAAATTCGCGGTTTACCAGGTAATATGCGGCAACGAATAATTGATTTACTTAAACAACTTAGCGCCTCACCTAGACCGCATAATACCAAACTTATGAATATGTCCGAATTGGTAGCACCTCAAACCGATGTCAGCCGATGGAATTTGACGCTGCTTGATTTCGGTGCGTTGGTCTGTACCGCACTCAAACCTCGCTGTAGTGATTGTCCGCTACAGGAACGCTGCAATTACAATTTACTCGGTGGTAGAAATTAGCATCCACAGCATAATGCAAGACCGATGCAGAAATACGTCCTGAGAGTTTTGCGCTCGCCCATAGTGCTCTTGTAAAATCAATTTTCAATTGTTGAGAATTCGCAAGAGGAAAAAGTTTATGGCAAATATGTCCGGTCAAGACCCCTCGGAAATCACAATGGCAACGGTTGATGAAGAACGAAAAGGCGCAACTTTCAGCGGTACGGTCATCCTTGGTATAGATCCTGATGGTGGGGAAGCCCTTTCCTTTAGAGACTTTTTAATTGAAGATTATAAAGGCGAACTTACCGCAAATCTGGCAACAGATGGCGATATAACGAAAAGCATTGATTTAGGCTCACTCGATCGTAAAAGCCCCAGTTTTAAGCTGCCAATTCCGCTGGGAACGGATACATTACCCTACAATACAGTCGTGTTGAGCGACAAAAAAAGCCAGAAAAAAATCCTGACGATCGATCTATAAAATTTGTCAAATGGGTTCTATAGGGTTGCGACAAAAAGTTACGGCCCAACGCGGGTCACTTTCATGCAGCCCTGTCAATCAATGAAGCTTTGCAAAATGCTGGTTTACAGATGCCAGAGACAATTATCGATCGCAATGGTAAAGCTAAGAAAACTTGGCATTTAACCACAGAGGGCGAAAATTACGGTCAGATGCAGATGGATACCGCCAAAGGACACCATAAAACCGTGTTTGTTCCTCGGTGGTTTACCTCGGTTATCCCGGTAATCATTGAGCAGTTCTCTGCCTAAACAGTTGACAAACCCGCTGCTTATTGCGGCGGGTTTTCTGTAGTGCGGGTTGTAAACGGTCATTAACAGCGATCGCATTCTGGTCTTTTAATCATAAACAAAAATGACTTCTGTTCTGTTGACAGCTTCTGTGATATTTGAGTTCAATAAATTCTAATTCTGAGTCAGAATGGTGAATTAATTTAAGCTCCCGAAAATTCAATAGGGTTGACTATCTTTATGAGTAAATTGCCATTTCCCGTCTACCAGCATTGCTTGTAGATCGTCATCAGGATAAGTGACTACATCACCAGGGGTGCGATCGCCTATTTCTAGGTAAACAACTTCCTCGTTGGTATTATTGACCAAGTGATGAGCATTACCAGAACCAGCCCGAAAACCTGCACACATACCAGGGGTTAACTGCTGTGAGCCTTCATCTGTAATTAATGTGGGACAACCTTGCAAAACATAGATAAACTCATCTTGGGTAGTATGGGCATGGCGAAGAGCAGATGATGCCGATGGCTTTAATCGTGTGAGGTTAACGCCAAAATTCTTTACTCCAAACAAATCACCCAAAATGCTTTTCTCTCGTCCTTCCATTCGGCTAGCAAATGGTTCTGGGTAAATACTCTTCTTCGCACGGGGAGCTACTTCGCTGGCTGTAATTGCGATCGGATAGTTGAACTCTGACATATCATTATTTGTAAAGACAGAGAATCTGTTCAGTATATAACAGATTTAAAAGGAGATATTATAGTTGAGTAACTAGGCAATCATTACCCATCCGACAAGTCGATGAGTATTCAAAGAAGTCAGTTAAGAACTCAAATAGTCACCTAGTTTAATAGGAAGTGTCCCAGGAAAGGAAACTTTCACTTTCCCCTTCCCTACTAGAGGTTTATTATGAGTATTGAAATGCGAGTTAAATGGTTACTATATGTTTTAAATCAAAATCGTGAAAAAGGCTTTAGCTTTTTTCCTCTGATTCTTGTTATGTTTATTCTGACAATTGCGGCATATTTTTTCATTTTACCTGAACTTGTGACTAGTCCCACAAGCGGCGTTAGCAGAGGTGCCACTAGAGGTAGGCAAGCTGAAGGTAAACAGTATGTATCTTCTATTAACAAAGCTCAACAAGCCTACTACACAGAAAATGCTACTTTCGTAACACAATCTAATGCTGAAGGTTGGGGTAGTTTGGCAGTTGGTATTAAAACCCAAACCACAAATTATAAATATTCAATCTCACCGATTGGCACAGATGGAGTTAATGCCTTTGCCGATGCTAGTAAAATAAATAAAAAGTTGAAGAACTATACAGGAGTTGTTGGTTTGGTACAAGATCCGGAAAATCGTGGGAAAAAAATATCGCAAGCAATAGTATGTGAAACATATAAAGCTGGAGATGTACCTATGCCGGGTGAAGTAACTGAAACCGAAGTAAAATGCTCACCTAATTCTTATCTTGTAGTTAGATAATAGACATAACGATCGCACCACGCCGCACCACGCCCAAACCGTCGAAGCATCACCTGAGCATTTAAGTAAAAAATTTCCTGGGAATGCGGCCTCGTTTTTTCTGGTGATACCATTTCTCTGTAACAATGCGCTTAATACTTCTTGCACGACTTACTATGTCTATCAAGGATTTCAGGAAAAATAATTACGAAATATTAAGCGCATCTTTATGGAGAATTGGTATGAGCAATTCCTTTAGCGATGCTGTGATAGATTTCCCGATCGATCGCATTCCACCTCGCTTGGTGCTTCTTCCATTGCAGCCAGGTTGCCAAACACCAGGAAAAACCACAACCATGTAGTCGGTTTGCCATTGGTTTTAATCATCATCAAAGATCGACCGTCTGCTTACGCCCAGCTTGGCACAGGCAGATTCCATTTCTCCGGTGATAGCACACGCTTATCACTATAGCCAGCAAGACTTATACCATAACTCATTGAATTTGTTGACATCTTGTAAATAAAACGTTACATTAATTTACAGAAGGAAACAAACGAGAGAGAGAGAAACAAATGTACACCACCAACGAAGAAGGCATTTTGAACAACTACGCTGTAGAACCCCCGGTTTACTTTGCTGAGTACCCTTCACAAGAACAGCAACAGCGTTATCTGTTTCAAGGTG
>NZ_JBHFNS010000046.1:0-108893 GCF_041929135.1 Floridaenema fluviatile BLCC-F154
AATGATTCCTTGGATGGTGGCGATGGCTTTGATACGGTAGATGGTGGCGATGGTAACGACACTATTAGTGGTGGTACGGCTAACGATACCTTGATTGGTGGTTTAGGTGATGACGTTATTGATGGTGGCGCTAATGAAGACATCATTCAAGGAAACGAAGGTAATGACTCCCTATTTGGTGGAGATGGTAATGACTCTGTAGTTGGTGGCGCTGATAACGATACCTTAAGCGGGGATGGAGGTAACGACACGCTTAATGGTGGTGATGGCGTTGACTTACTTGATGGTGGATTAGATAACGATACGCTTGATGGTGGTGATGGTGCTGATAGCCTACTTGGTGGTGCTGGTGATGACTCACTTAATGGTGGGTTGGATAGAGATAGCTTGCGGGGTAATGCAGGCAACGATACCTTAGTTGGCGGTGAAGGGGATGACCTTCTTAGTGGTAATACTGGCTTTGATTTGTTGCAAGGTGAAGCTGGCGCTGACAAAATGAGTGGCGGTGACGATGCGGATATTCTCGATGGTGGTCTGGATGATGACAACCTGAGTGGGAATGATGGGGCTGATACGCTATTTGGTGGTGAGGGTAATGATATTCTCTATGGGGAGGCTTCCCAAGATACCATGAATGGTGTTGATAGTATTGTTGGGAATGATACTATTGTTGGGAATGATTCTTTAACTCCGATCGTCAATGATGATTACTTAGATGGTGGTGTTGGCGATGATAGCCTGTTTGGTGGCGTTGGCAATGACACCCTTGCTGGTGGTGAAGGGAATGATTGGCTAGATGGTGATGTTGATAATGATGTTTTGAATGGCAATGGTGGTAATGATTCCCTGTTTGGTGAAGCTGGGGATGATTTACTGATTGGTGAAGCTGGGGATGATTACCTGCTAGGTGGTATTGGTGCAGATACGCTAGTTGGTGGGGAAGGTAATGATACAGTTTCCTATGCTTTGGCTGAAAGTAGTATTGCGATCGATTATCGCCAAAATTTAGGTTTAGTTCGCGAAGCGGAAGGTGATGTGTTTGAGTCGATCGAAAATCTTGAAGCTACTAATTCCAACGATACCTTGATCGGTGACAGTTTAAATAATAACTTCTATGGGTTGGGTGGTAGTGATTCGATCGATGGCGGCGCAGGCAATGACTACATTGATGGCGGAGATAGCAACGACACCCTCTCCGGCGAAGCTGGTGATGACACACTCTTTGGTGACGTGAAAAAAGACTTCCTCTTTGGTGGAGATGGTAACGACTCCTTAAGTGGCGGCGACAGTAACGACGTACTCTCTGGCGACGCTGGCAATGACCAACTGTTTGGCGATGAAGGCAAAGACACCCTTGATGGTGGACTCGATAACGACTCCCTCTTTGGTGGTGCAGATAACGACATCATCGATGGCGGTGTCATGACTCCCACTAGTAACGATACCTTGCCTGTTACCCAAGATCCTGACTCCATTGATGGCGGGGTAGTTAGTGACAGTCTCAATGGTGGTGATACTCCTGATACTCTGCCACCAATCCTCGACGGTAATGACTTTATCGACGGCGGCGAAGGTCACGACTCCATTAATGGCAACGACGGTAATGACATTATCTTCGGCGGTCTGGGTAAAGATACCATCTTCGGTGGTACAGGTGACGACATCATTGACGGCGGTTTCATTTTAGAAACTATTACTGCCAGTCAGGGTAGCGACACCCTGAACGACACCCTACCAACAGTTAACGATAGCACTGACATCATTGACGGTGGAGATGGTAACGACTCGCTAAATGGTGCTGCTGGTCATGACCAACTGTTTGGCGGTATTGGCAATGACCAACTCTTCGGCGGTGAAGGTGGTCGAGACACCCTTGACGGCGGCGAAGGCGATGACTTCCTTGATGGTGGTAACAGCAATGACAGTTTAGTTGGTGGCGCTGGTAACGATATTCTCAATGGTAATGATGGTCAAGATACCCTCGATGGCGGTGTAGGCAATGACTCCCTTCTGGGTGAAAGTGGCGATGATGACATCTCCGGTAGTGATGGTAACGATACCCTGCTGGGGGGAAATAGTGATGATATTCTCAACGGTGGTGCAGATGATGATGTACTTTACGGTGGTAGTGGATTGGACACTTTGATTGGTGGTGCGGGTAACGATACTTTTGCTCTTGCTACTTCCTCCGGTACTGATTCTATTGCTGATTTTGTCCTCGGTGAAGATAAACTCGGCTTATCAGAAGGTTTAACCTTTGACCAACTCTCATTTACTCAAGGTAGTGAAAGTAATAGTGTTGCGATCGGTTTAGTTAATTCTACTCAAATTTTGGCTAATTTGAGTGGTGCAGACTTGACTAGTCTCACTACTGAGGAACTGCAATCGCTGTTCGTTCCTATTCCTTAAGTTTCGCTGCTTCCTCATTCCTGATTGATGCAATTATTTAACCGGATTTCTGGCGAGATCCGGTTTTTTTTAGTAACTTTGTATGGTGGATGAAAAAAGCTAAAACCTCTGTTATTTTCTATGCCTAATTGTCCTCGTTGTCACCAACCAATAAAACCGCAAGCTATTACTTGTCCCCATTGCCGTTTGGTTTTAAAAGCTCATGGTCATCCAGGTATTCCTGTACACCGTGCTACCGGGGATACGACATTATGCGATACTTGCGTTTATCACGAAGATGATACTTGTAATTTTCCCCAACGACCTCATGCTAAAGAATGTACTCTTTACCAAGATATTTCTGCGCCAAAGATGGAAGTTAAAACTGTTCCTAATCAATCTTTTCAGTTATGGTTTAAGCGCAATTTACTTTGGGTTGTGTTGCTAGTTTTATTATTAATTAGTTTTCTGATTACCTGGGTTTAAAGCAAACTGGCAGTTGTGGAATTTTCTAATTCTGATGATTCTGGAAGTACTGGCACTTTTTCGGTAGTTACTTCTTCTTTATGTTGAAAAACTGCTAAGTTAAACCAGAAAGTTGTGCCGACTCCAACTTCACTAACTAAGTGAACTGTGGTATGATGTTTCTCGATGATGTTGCGAACAATAGAAAGTCCTAATCCGGTTCCTTCTAAGGTGTGAACTCGATTTTCTACTCGGAAGAATCGCTCAAAAATTGCGTCTTGATCTTCTTGGGCAATGCCGATTCCGGTATCAGAAACTTCAATTCTTACTTGTGGTGTTTGATTGTGGGTGTGGCTGTTTTCTTCGGTGTTTAAGAGATAGGCACGAATGGCTACTTTACCACCGGAAGAGGTGAATTTGAGGGCGTTACCTACGAGGTTGGCAAAGACTTGTAAGAGTAAATCGTAGTGTCCTAAAACTGGTGGTAAATCTGGTTCAACTTCTTGGATTAATTCGATACCTTTGTCTTTGGCGTTGAGTTGGTAAGTTCTCAGGGTTTGTTCAATTGGCTGGACGATATCTAAGGCTTCAAAGTGATAGATACGGCAGGAGGATTCTAACCGAGATAATTCTAAAACATCATTGACTAAACGGGTTAGGCGATCGGTCTCGTTGTTTGCTGTCTCTAAAAATTCTTTGCGTTGTTCTTCGTTTAAATCTTCGCCGTATTCATGCAAAGTTTCAATAAAAGATTTAATATTAAACAACGGCGTTCTCAACTCGTGGGAAACATTACTAATGAAATGACTTTTCGCTTCGTTGAGTTCCACTTCGCGAGTAATATCTTGCACGGTCATGGCAATGCCCTTGACACTTTCCCGATATTGATCGAGAACTGTAGTTAATAAAATCCGAACTGTCCGATTTGTCGGTTGATTTAATGTCACCCTAAAATGTGCGCCTTCTTTATCACCTTCGTCTTTTGCCATTTGATAAAGTGGGCGAGTTAGTTCTGAGGTGACTTCTTGGGGAAGGTGATACAAAACATTGTCACCGACAACGTTAGAGTTAGAATTTTCCCAACCAAAAATGCGTTTAGCGGTGGGATTAACTAAAATTACTTGTAAATTAGTATCCAGTAAAACTGCGCCATCGGCAATTGTGGAAACCAAAGTTTCTAATTTCGCCTTTTCCGCGGTCAACTCTTCGATATTTTGTTCTTCATAACTTTCTAATCTTTCTGCCATTTCGTTGAAACTGGAGATTAACTCGCCTAATTCTCCTCCTAATGGCAAATCAATGCGCTGTTTAAAGTTTCCGGCGGCGATATTTTTCACCCCGACTACTAATTCTTTAATTGGCTGTGTAATTGTCAAGGCATTAATCACACCGCCGAGAATTACCATTACCCAGATGGAAACAAAAACTGCGATCGTCACATCTCTAGTTAAATGAGAAGATGTAACTACGGTCGGATTAGGATTAATTCCAATTGCCAAAACTCCCAAATTTTTACCTTTCTGAGTTAAAGGCACAAACACATCTGTAACTTCCCCATTGGGAGTCCGATGCTGACGAATCATCGGCAATTCGGTATTACTGGCGTAATCTGGAGGAAGTTGTATCCGCCGTTCAATAGTTAACGAGTTTTGCACTTCCGACTGCCAAAACGGAAGCCCAAAAAAGATTTTCCCCTCTTTATCCGCATAAAGCATATAGCGGACGCTGGAAGTATTTTCAAAGAAACGTTCGGAAAAACGTGCGACTTCGGAAAGATTGTTTTCGGCAATCAGGGGAGATACATTAGTTGCCAAGAGGATTCCCAAGTCACGACCGAAGCGGGTATCGTTGAGACGAGCATCCTCTTGAATGGTATTAACTGCCCAAAAGGTTAGTCCACTCATCAGCAAAGAGACTATTAAAGTAGCAGCAGCCATTAACCTTGTTTGCAGGGTAAACTCTGACCACCAATGGGCGATAGCTTCGCGAATTGTTTTCAGGAGGACCAGCATCTTGAGAAAGGATGGAGGACAACAAAGGGAGGATGAATGAAGAAGTTTGGCAATCAGACAAACTTCTTCGCTATTTCATACTTTAAAGGCTATTCGCAAAAAAAGTTAGCTGATAGCTTTGTTACTAATATCGCGCCGATAGTACGCGCCTGCAAATTGAATTTTATCGACAGCGTTGTAAGCAAGGGCTTTGGCGCTACTTATATTTTCGCCGATAGCTGTAACTCCTAAAACTCTGCCGCCATCGGTGACTAAAGTTTGGTCGAATTTAGTCCCTGCATGAAATACTACTGCGCCTGTTGATTCGGCTTGAGAAATGCCTGTAATTTCTTTACCTTTGGGGTAACTTCCGGGATATCCCTCAGAAGACATGACTACAGAAACGCAAGCGCCTGACTTCCAGCGAATTGGTGGCATTTCGGCGAGTCGCTGTTGAGTACAGGCTAACATTAATTCTTCTAAAGGTGTTTCCAGCAAGGGTAACACAGCTTGGGTTTCTGGGTCGCCGAAACGACAGTTAAATTCTAGGACTTTCAGTTCGCCTTGGGGAGAAATCATTAGTCCGGCGTAGAGTACGCCGCGATAGTCGATGTGGCGTTTTTTTAGGGTGGCGATCGCTCTTTGCAGCACTTCTCGTTCTATCCTATCCATAAGGGAAGGTGTCACCAAAGGCGCAGGCGCATAGGCACCCATTCCCCCAGTATTCGGCCCTGTATCTCCTTCGCCAATCCGTTTATGATCTTGAGCAGGAATTAAAGGGCGAATTGTCACCCCATCTGTTAAAGCTAAAACGGAAGCTTCTTCACCGACTAAACATTCTTCAATTACTACGGTGACTGGGGACTGGGGACTGGGGACTGGGGACTGGGTGATACTTTTGCCAATTTCTTCTTTAAAGATAGTGGTAATTGCAGTTTGTGCTTCTGCGACTGTTTCGGCGACGATGACACCTTTTCCCGCTGCTAGTCCATCTGCTTTTACCACAATTGGTGCGCCTTGTTCTGCCACATAAGCTTTTGCTGCTTCGGCATCGGTGAAAGTTGCAGACTTGGCGGTAGGAATTCCAGCTTCTTCCATTAAAGCTTTTGCCCAAGCTTTAGAAGCTTCGATTTGTGCACCTGCTTTATTCGGGCCAAAAACGGGGATATTTTGCGATTGTAGAGCATCAGTGATTCCCAAAGCTAGGGGAACTTCCGGCCCAACTACAACTAAAGAAATCTGATTTTCTTGGGCAAATTTGCCAATTCCGGCAAAGTCATCCACAGCTAAGGGGACATTTTGGCATTTTTCCATTATCGCCGTTCCGCCATTGCCAGGAGCTACGAATACTTGTTCTACTTGTGGAGATTGTAAGAGTTTCCAAGCTAGGGCGTGTTCCCTTCCGCCGTTACCAATTACTAATATTTTCACTTTTTCCTCGCACTTTTAATGATAGATGCTAGTTTCTCTATTTCTTTTGCGCGTAATAGTATAGACGATTTTGGATTTGGGATTAACGAATTGCCCCCCAGATTAATCTGGGGGGTTGGAGTATAGTTAAGGGACTCTTAATTATTTTCCGGCAAGGTATCAGCCGCAAAATTTCCCGCCACCGTCCTCACCAATTCCAAATCCAAATTTAATCTTTCGGCAATTTGTTCAATACTTAACCCTAATTCCAACAATAAAGGTACGGTTTCTAATTTCCCTTCCAATTTCCCTTCCAATTTCCCTTCTTTTTTACCTTCCTGTCTACCTTCCTGTCTACCTTCAGCTTTTGCTTCTTGATAAAATCTGGTTTGTTTCAAGTCACTTAAACTAAACATAGCTTCTATCTCCTCGCGACTGAGGTTGGTAAATTTGTAAATCAATACTGACTCTATTAATTCTATAACTTTCCGCCTTGTTGCTTCATCGTTTAGCTGTCTCTGTGCTAGTTCTAAGAGTCGCCTAGTGCGTTCAACTGCTGACTCGGAATTTTCTACCACTAGCTGCACCATCCCAATTGGTAATGATGATTCAGTTCTATTGATTAATTCATCTAAATATACAACAATTACTTGTTGATTTTGAACTAATCCTTGGTAGTGAATTGGAATTCCTGGGTCTAAACTCCGATTGGCAAATATGGCGACTGCACACCAATTATTTCTAGGTTGATACTGACCTAAGTAGACAAAGATTTCGGTAAAGAAGCGCCAATAAAAATCCGTTCTTGGTTGAAACTGAACTTCGACAAAGTAAATTGGTTGGTCTGGCAGATTTTCATGAGGTATAAATAATCCATCTAAGCGACGGGCTAGTTCTTTGACTTCTTGGGATGAGAAGTTATAATTATTTGCTAAAGATGGAGGTCGATCGATCAATTCAAATAGTAAACTGGGGAAAGTCTGAAACATTTGATAAAAGATTGTATCTGTTCTCACAAGGCAAATGCACTTTTTTCGATCGGATTAAATAACTAAAATTTTCCTGCTGTCAATTATACCATTGTTTAAATGAATTCCAGTCATAAGTTTTGTGTTGAAGTTAAATTTCCAGGTAGATGTTAAAGGGGTAAAGTATGCCAATTTTAGAGAAATCAGCGAAACAGCCTTTAGAAGAAAAACTGGTAACTTTAGATAGCATTACTTGGGAACAGTTTAAAGCTATTGAAGCACAGTTGGAAAATAATCGGGGAGTCAGATTAACTTATTTATCAGGAGTGATGGAAATTATGTCTCCCATTGGAGAGGAACATGAACTTGTCAAGAAAACCCTTAGCTACTTACTCGAAGCATACATGAGAGAAAAGGGAATGCGATTTTATGGTCGTGGTGGATTTACTATCGAAGAACCGGGTTATGCTTCTGGTACGCCCGATGAATCTTATTGTATCGGCAGTAATAAAGAAATTCCAGATATTGTAATTGAAATTATCGTCACGAGTGGGACAATTAACCGTAAAGAGTTGTATAAACCGAAAAAAGTCCCGGAAGTTTGGTTTTGGAAATCTAACCAAATCAAAGTTTTTTGTTTAAGCGAATCAGGCGAATATGAAGAAGTTAGCAAAAGTCAATTTTTCCCAGACTTAGATTTAAGCTTATTGCTGCGTTATTTAGCACATCCAGATCAATATGATGCCATAAACGAATTCATCCAATCTATCCGTAACCAATAACTAAATTACCCAACCAAAACCCATCTGTGTTTATCTGTGTTTATCTGTGGACATCTGTGGTAAAAAAACAAAACTCCCAACGCCTCACCCAAATCTAAATCATTCAACCTTTTGCTGATTATATCTTTCCTTAAAAACTCTTTGCTGGATTTTATGATCCACAATTGGCAAAGGATAACCCAATTTTTGCCGTTGGGAATCTGGAATTTCGCCAGTGATTAGTTGTTTGGTGGGGAGCGATCGCAATTCCTCCACCCACTCTCTGATATAATCCCCTTGAGGATCGAATTTCTCTGCCTGAGAAGCGGGATTAAAAATTCGCAAAGGTTTCGGGTCCATCCCACTAGAAGCACTCCATTGCCAACCGCCATTATTAGCAGAAAGATCCCAATCATAGAGGTTTTGAGTAAAATATCTCTCCCCCATTTTTGGGTCAATTATTAAATCTTTCGTCAAAAAACTTGCAACAATCATTCGACAACGGTTGTGCATCCAACCAGTAGAATTTAATTGTCTCATCGCTGCATCAACTATCGGATAACCTGTTCTTCCTTCGCACCAAGCTTGAAAATGTTCTAAGTTATTGTCGTAAGGAAAGCTTTTAAAAACCTGGCGATATGCGCCTTCTGCGAGTTCGGGAAAATGATACATTGCGTGTTGATAAAACTCGCGCCAAGCTAATTCTTGTTGCCAAGTTTTCACGCTTTCTTGTGCTTCGTCGCTGCTACTTCCTGCCATTGCGTTCAGCGTAGCATCCCAAATTGTCCGAATCCCAATTGCGCCAAATTTTAAGGCGGCGCTTAGTCGAGATGTGCCGTCAATCGCCGGGAAGTTACGCTTTTCTTTATAGCTAAAAATCGCTTGATTACAAAATTCTTCTAACCTTTCTAGGGCTGCGGTTTCTCCGGGTGCTAAGATTAATTTGTTATTCCAAATAAAGCCTAAGTCTTTGGCGGTTGGTAAGGGAATTGCACCTGCTTGATTGATTGCTTCTTGTTCTTTTGCGGTTAAGGTTTCTCGGTTTTTAAATCTCTCTACTGGCTCGGTTTTTGGTTTGCTAATCCAGTTTTTCCAGAAGGGTGTGTAAACTGTGTAAGGTTGATTCGCACCGCTTGCAATTTCGCTGGGAGAATGCAATAATTGATCCCAGAATGTTTGAATGGGGATTCCTTGTTCTTTTAGGGTTTGGGTGATTTGGCGATCGCGCTCTCCAGCATAAGGTTCTACATCTAAATTCCAAAATACACCTTGAGCATTTAAGGCAATTGCTAACTTCGGAATCTCTTGGGTTGGTTCACCTTTTAAGATGATTAATTGGCTCCCAGCTTCCAGGTAACTTTTTTGTAATTCCTGCAAACAACCAATCATATAAGTAACTCTGGCTGGGGCGATATCTTCACTATTTAATATGTTTGGGTCTAGGCAAAAAACCCCGACTACTTTATCACTTTGTTGGTTGGCTGCTGCTAATCCTATATTATCGGAAATTCTTAAGTCTCGACGATGCCAGAAGATAATTGGGTTAGTCATAGAAGATGGTATTTTTAAACCGCAGATGAACGCAGATGAACGCAGATGTTGTTTATATAGATTTGGGTTGGGTGTCGTAATTTTTGGCTTTTTACCACAGATGTCCACAGATAAACACAGATGAACACAGATAATATAGTTAAATTTCTGTTTGTTTTTGTCCATCTGTGGTTAGAGAAATGATAAACTTATTTCAGAAAGGGACGTGCCATAAAGAAGCTAGTTACAGATTTTGCGTCTACTGGTTCACCTGAGAAAATTGCGTTTTCTAATTCTTCAGGGGTGAAGAAAACTGTTTCCATGTCTTCGTCGTCGTCTTGTTCTGGTGGCTTTTCTAAAGGTTGCAAATCTTGGGCGAGAAAAGCATAAATTATTTCATCGGAATAACCGGGCGCTAGGAAAAATTCGCCTAACTTTTGCCATTTATTCGCGTGATAACCTGTCTCTTCTTCTATCTCTCTCTGAATCGTGGAAAATGGATCTTCATTAGCTTCTATTGTGCCCGCGGGAAATTCTAATAAACGTCCTTGGGCAGCAAAACGATATTGACGTAATAATATTAATTTACCTTCGGAAGTTACGGGAACTGCTAAAGCACCTCCCGGATGGCGAATACATTCCCAGTCGCCTTCTACTTTGTTGGGAAGACGCAAGTTAGTTACTTCAAAACTAAATTTACGACCTTGATAAAATAGACGTTGTTTAATTATTTCTGGCGGTTCTTTACCTAATGGCATAGTTAATTTTCGATTTTAGTCACACCTGAACAGTCTACCTCTTGCATGAGTTGCCCGATCGCTTTTCCTGAAATAGGATCGATCCAATTAGGCGCAATTTCTGCCAAAGGTACTAGAACAAATGCCCTTTCTCTGAAATAGGGATGAGGTATTTTCAGGTTCGCAGTCTCTAAAATCAGATCGTCGAACAATAATAAATCTAAATCTAAAATTCTTGGTCCCCAGCGTTCTTGACGCACCCGACCAAATTTAGCTTCAATGGCTAATAGCCTTTCTAGCAACTCTAGTGGACTTATCTCCACCTTGAGCAAAGCGCACCCATTCAGGTAATCTGGTTGTGGTGGCCCTACAGGTTCAGTTTGGTACCAACTAGACTGAGCTATCACACTAATTCCAGGGGTTTGGTCAAGGATTTTCAGGCTAGATTCCAGAATAGTACGAGAGTCACCCAGGTTACTGCCTAGTGCGATCGCACTTTGTCCAGATTTTCTCACAAAACCCCGATTCCCTAACCCGATTATCATAAATTAATTCTTTAGAATGAACCTTTTAGCGAAGCAAGCAGCGTTAATTAATAATAAGGGGATTTCCGGCGCTACAGACCATTACTAGAGTGCTATGCCACATTCCCTGGATAATTAGCTGTACTTTGTCGGTTAAAAGTGTTCCCATAGTAGTAAAACTAGTTTTGCGAAGTTTCCCAGCTTCCCTATCAAGCTGGAACGCTTCCTAGCTAATATAACCAAGGTTGGAATAGTTGAGATCAGAATCATGGAAACTAAGGAACCGCAAGAGCAAAAAACGCCCACTGTAGAAGTTACCGTCGATCAAGGTGGTCCGATCATCACCAATACACCTGGTAGCACATCTGCCAACCAGGTGCAAGAATATTGGGATATTTTCGTCTCCTATTTGGCTAAATTGCCAGATTACATGGGCGACTTCTTCAGCACCTACCAAAAACCCCTGATTACCGTTGGTTTGATTGTCGGCGCTTTTGTCACTGTCAAAGTCACCCTCGCCGTACTCGATGCGCTGGATGATATTCCCCTACTCTCGCCTTTCTTTGAGTTGGTGGGTATCGGTTACTCCGGTTGGTTTGTCTATCGGTATTTACTCCGCGCCTCAAATCGTAAGGAGTTGGCTGACGAAATCAATGGCTTGAAAAATCAAGTAGTCGGTGGGAACAAAACCCCAAAAGTCTAAATTAAAAGTTAACCACTTTTGGTGTTTTCCTTCAGTCTAAAACAAAAGCGTTCGGGAACTCTCGGACGCTTTTGTGTCAAAATCTCGATTAATTTGCTAATAGGTGAAAGGGAAAATGTGACCTTAGAGGGAAACATTTATCACCAGTTCGATCGCATTTAGTAAGTAGAGCCCAAAATAAAAGAGGAAAAATTGCGATGAACTCAACAGAAACAACCTGGAAACTACCAGAGTTTACCCAAGTAATCACAGAAATGGGTAAAGTGGCGACGAAAGCTGGACAAGTAATGGCAGATACAGCGGCGCAAGTTGGTACTAATCTTGGTTATGGTGCTAGTAAAACTGGAAAAGCGGCTTGGGAAACGGCGAATACTGTCGGTGAAGCGGCTGGAAAACAAGGCTATGAGTTGATTGAAAAAAGCACTCAAACAGCTGGGGAAGTTGTTTCTGCTGTCTCGGATAACTGGTTAATTAAAAATGCCAGTGGTTTGTTTAAATTAGATTGGATCTTTGCTGGGGTGGATAAAGTTGACTTGGAAAAAGCGGAAGAGTCTGTGAAAAAATTGCAAGCAGAATATCCAGCAGAATCACCCAGAGAAATCGCGCACCGAATTATTGTGGAAAAATCTACTTATGCTGGTGGTGTTGGTTTGGTCAGCAGCATTGTACCAGGAATCGCTTTGCCTTTGTTGGCGATCGATCTAGTCGCCACCACTAGGTTACAATCCGAAATGATTCTGCAAATTGCCTCTGCTTACGGTTTAGATTTACAAGAACCTGCACGTCGGGGAGAAGTGTTAGCAATTTTCGGTTTGGGAATGGGTGGTAGTCGCGCCGTGAGATTGGGTTTAGGTGCTTGGCGAAATATTCCCCTCGCTGGCCCAGTCATCGGTGCTAGTACAAATAGTGCTATGTTATACTCTTTAGGATTAGCGGCTTGTCAGTTCTATGAATCTAAGCTGTCATCCGCAAAATCATAGCAATTTCGCAACTGCTAGGAAAAATGGATAAATACAGTTAATCAATCCTCGGCTTTTAACGTTGAGGATCGGTTATTTGCGATCGATATCACTGGAAATAGCCTGCAATATCACAATTGGAAAGTGATTAAATCACAATGTTATCTCCACAGATTTTCCATAGTGGAGACAATTGTTTGTGGCGGAACCCCATCCAGGTGAGGAGATAAGTTTATGAAAATAATTTTAACAGTAAAGTGGTTACTAGAAACTATAGCTCTACAATTTTTAGCCTTAAGTGTAGGTTGGTTACTTTTAATGTATTTTGTTAACTCTGGCTGGTAAACTTTGAAGAAAGTTTTCGAGCAGGCTGGGGTAAGCTGTTGTACGGAGAAAACTAACGATTGCTGGCAAGGATACTGCTTTGGCAAATGGCGATCGCTAATTGCTAATTTATTCTATAGCGTTTCTTGTTTGGATGCGGTACATTTGGGGGCGGGTTTTGATTGGTATATCTTTCACCCAGCAAGGATTTCAGCTAAACCCGCCCCTACAATATGTATACCTCACCATTATGAGAACTGCCATAATTGCGATCGCTCTTTAGTAAATAGTCGCTGATGAACTGTGTACACCCGGACAGATAAAAATCTATTTTCAAGTCAGTTAGCGCCACAACATACCTAAAATCAACCTTGGTTTTTTTTCACCGAACAGTATTGATAATTAAATAAAACATTTATTGATAAAATATGGTAATTCACTGGCTAAATAAGAAGAAACATGATTAAAAAATCTTTCTGGTTGGCCGTAGCTACCTTAGTTTTTGCTTGGCAAATATTTGTCAGCAGTGCCAATGCAGCGGAACTAACGGAAGAAATTCGGACAGTTGACCTCAATGTAAACCGCGATACAGTTGTTCTGAGCCTAAAACAACTCCAAAATGGCAAAAGGTTATTCAATTACGCTTGCGCTCAGTGCCATGTTGGTGGGACTACCAAGACCAATCCCAACGTTGACCTCTCTTTAGAGAGTTTGGCTCTAGCTTTCCCTCCGCGTGACAACATTGAAGGGTTAGTAGATTACATGAACAATCCAACCACCTATGATGGGGAAATAGAAATTTCTGAACTACACCCCAGCACTAAAAGTGCTGATATTTTCACTGAAATGAGAAATCTCACAGATGATGATCTAGTGGATATTGCAGGTCACATCCTGATCCAACCGAGAATTCTCGGTAAGCAATGGGGTAGTGGAAAGACCTATAGATAACAGGACTTCAACAGTAGAGGAGAACTGCCAAAATTGGCAACACCTGAAAGGAAACAAAAGTTATCCTAAGAAGCAACTCCTTTACTGAAGCAACGTTGACACTCTCCGGGCTAAAGCCAATAATGAATCGCGCTGTTTTATTCAGGTAATCTCTGACTTGATTATTGCGTTTTGCCATCAGGTTCACTTGTTGATTAGTGATGCCTTTAATTCCCTGTTTATCCTTGCCTGTTTATCCTTGATGGATTGCAGTTTGGCATTACGCTTGTTAAACCACTGGTTAATAGATTTGATTGGTTTACCATCCACCAGAAAGGATGCCCCCGAAGTGTCAACACAAGCGGCGAGATTATCTACTCCCAAATCAATACTAATGGCGCTATCAGTTTTGACTTCTATTGGCTCTGGTTCAACTTCGCTGATAAATTCAACCTCAAAATATCTGGCATTGTATTTTGGGTGAATTCTTACTTCTTTGATTTGCTCAGTCTTAAGTCTTTTGGGGAATGGAATCCAAACTTCGCCATACTGTTTTCTAAAAGCAGTGGACATCGGGATTCTAAATTTCCCATTCTTAACAACAATTCGCGGAATTATCAGCAAGAAGTAACCATCTTTCGGCAGGTAATTAGGGAGCCTCACTTTTTGGTGATAGCTTCCATTTTTAACTGCACTAATCAATCCGTAGAAGCTTTTAAATGTTCTGTCTACCACTTTCAATGTTTGTTGTGCGATATCTGTATTGAGGAATTTATAATTCTCATTAGTTTTGCACAGATGGTAGGCGGATTCATAGCGCAAGTGCTTTTGTTCCTGAAAGAAGTATTGCCTTATCTTGTACAAACTCACGTTGTAGAGGTTCTTACTCAATCGGCACAACTCACGCAGAGCCACAAATTCAGACTTATTCAATTCTCTGATTTGGTTCTTTTGTGTTAGGTACATCAAACAACTCTCGCTATAAACGTTAGTCTACGGCGAGAGTACGATATAGTCAACCATGAGATCCGGTGGGATTTATCCCGTCGCGTCGTTTTTCCTCCCCTGCTTGAAAGACAGGGGTTTCTAAACTCCCGTGAGGTTTTTGATGATTCACAAATTTAGCTTGTCCTTATGTGTCTTGACGGGTGTACTTTGGACTGGTAGCAGCATTCCGATGGCGTTAGCGCAATCAAATTTCCCACCAGCTACCCAAGAAATTCCCGCAGCTACCAATCTAACTCAACCATTATACAGTAATGCGGTTTTAACTGTACAAGATTTGCCACCTGGATTTAAAGAACTCCCACCCGAAGTAACCGCACAAGTTCAGACTCAATTTGAACTTCTCAGCAGTCAATTAACGAAAGCTGGGATGAAGCCGGAAAAGTTTTTTGCTTTTATTAATCCTGATACTTTACAAATGGTTGTTGGGTTTACTGGTTTAATTCCAAATCAGCCAGATCGAGCAAATTTTGATGTTATTCTCAAACAAATGCAGCAACCAGCCTATCAGCAACAAATGATGAATCAAATCCGGGAATCTATCAAGTCAAATCAAGGTATTAAAATAGTTGATTATGGGATGATTCCTGCTGTAAATAATAATATTGGGGAAACTGCTTCTGGAATGACCGTGGGAATTGATATAAAAGGACAAATTTTACAGTTAGATTTAGCATCTTTTCGCCGGAATAATGTAGGAGCTTTTACTGCTGTTATGTACCGCAAGGGCGATCGACCAACCGTAAATCTAGATGCTGTAGCTCGTCAGTTAGATACACGCATTGTCCAAACGGCTTCGGGAGCAATTCCTGCTAGTGCTAATGAGTCAGAAGTAACTCCTCCCAGCACTGGAGAAGTGCAATAAATTTTCCGATTTTTCTAAGTTTAACGGTCATTAGCTTGGGGTTATTTACTAAATCGCTAATGACTGTTAATTTAAATATAACGAATGAGAAAATTAGTAAATTCTTAAGAACTATTTAAGTAATAAAACAGTTTTTTAGCGTTATAATTAAATTATCCGAATTTGGCTAAACCAAAGATGGGATATGCTTTTGCGCTTTTAATAATTCTGGCTACTTTAGCTTTTTCCGGCTTAAAATTAGACCGGGAATATCAACGTGGTGTAATCTTTCGTTTGGGCAGAAGTAAAGGAGTAATGGGACCAGGAGTGTACTGGGTGATTCCCATTGTTGACCAAAAAGCCCAGGTGGATATTCGCACGAAAACCGTAGATATTGAACCTCAAGAAACGGTAACAGCTGATAGCGTCACAATTCGCGTTAATGCTGTACTTTACTACCAAATTATTGACCCGATGAAAGCCATTATTAAAGTCGAAAATTATCAAATAGCTGTTTATCAAACAGCTTTGACGACTTTAAGAAATGTGGTAGGTCAAAATATCTTAGATGATGTTTTACAAAATCGGGATAAGATTAGTAATAAAGTAAAGGAAATAGTTGATGAAATCACCGAACCTTGGGGAATTGTGGTGGAACGGGTGGAAATGAAAGATGTAGAAATTCCCCCATCAATGCAAAGGGCAATGGCGAAGGAAGCAGAAGCAGTTCGGGAGAAACGTTCCCGGATCATTAAAGCAGAAGCGGAACAAGAAGCATCGATTAAACTAGCAGAAGCTTCCCGAAATATTGTCGCCAATCCCGCAGCTTTGGAATTACGAAGATTGCAAATGCTCTCAGAAATTGGGACAGAAAATAACACAACTACAATTATTATGTTGCCTTCTGATGTAGTGCAAGCTGCGAAGAATTTGTCAGATGTTTTGCCTAAAGGAGAGCAACAGTAAGCAAATTCTTGGCAGCTAAAAGTAGTTTTTACAACTGAGAAAGTTGCGGAGGACGACCTCTTAAACCAGTCATAAGTTGTAGGGCATACTTTTTAACAGGGGTGATGTTGCGTAACATCCATAAACCGAAACGACGGCTGATAATTAAAGGGAAAAACTGATTGGAAAATAAGCGGTCTAAGAAATCAGTAAGTCCTAAGATTACCCAATTTTCTTGTTTGCGCCAATTTTCGTAATTTTTCAAAACGTGGATGTTACCAATATCTTCGCCTTTTTGGTGAGCAGTTTGGAGAATTTGGGCGAGGGCAGCTGCGTCACGAATTCCTAAATTCATGCCTTGTCCGGTGACGGGATGACAACCATGAGCAGCATCGCCAATTAAAGCAAGACGGTGGAGAGTGTAGCGATCGCTCTGCATTAACTGTACCGGAAAAACGTAGCGATCGCCCAACAATTCCAACTTACCAAACTTCCCACCAGTGTAATATTCCAACTTCTGCAAAAACTCGGTTTCATCTAATTCTTGCATCGCTTTTGCTTCCGCATGGGGCCAAGTCCAAACAATTTGCAACCGATTTTCCGGTAAAGGCAAAACTCCCATTGGACCACTGGGCCAAAAACGCTCGTAAGCAATATTATTGTGTGGTTTTTCTGGTTTAAGGGTAGCTACCACGCAAGATTGCCAGTAGGGCCAACCGTGAGTTTTAATTCCCGCAGCTTGGCGAATCTGAGATTTTGCTCCATCAGCACCTACCAACAAGCGAGTTTTAATTGTTTGCAATTCGCCATTTAAGCGCAATTGAATTTCCACAAAATCTGGCTGATAATCTGCTTTGATTACTTCTGCCGGACAGAGATAAGAAACATTAGTACAAGTTGCTAAGAATTCCTGCAAAACTGTTAATAAAACCCGGTGTTCTGCGGTGTAACCTAAACCCTTTGTACCTAATTCTGGCGGATTAAATTGCACAATTTTGGGATAATCAGCATCAGATAATTGTACTTGTTGATAAGTAGTAATTTGGGGTTCAATTTTATCCCAGATGCCAATTCCCTGAAAAATGCGTCCCGAAAGCAGGGAAATAGCGTAAGCACGTCCTTTGGCGACGGAGACTGATTCGACTTGTGCTTCAATTAGCGCCACTCTAAGTCCAGAATCTTTTAAAGCAGCGGCGAGGGTAGCGCCGACAATACCACCACCGACTATTGCTAAGTCGTAGTCTATTTGATTTTCAACTGTTGAGTTTATCGACATTGTTAAGTTAGTTCGTCTTGTGCGATCGATTTTATCTATCTTTATTGTTAAGCTTTAGGGAAATATTTTCAATGTTAAGACTGAGATAACAATGCGACAAACTCATTTGCCTTAACAATCTGAATCTCGCCATACTTCCCTAAAACCAAAAGATGTTTGTCACCCGTAACAATATAAGTAGCACTGCCGACTACAGCACACTCCACAACCATATCATCATCAGGATCTGCTGCTACTGCCTTTAATGTTGCAGAAATTTCAACCAACCTTGAGTAACTGCGTACCTCTTCAACAGCTAGCTGCGCCATATTTTTGCATTAGATAAAAAACATACCCATAAGAATCAGAATACTTTCTATAAAGTTGTATTTCTCTTTGTTCTTCATCTAAGACAGCATTAGCTTCTTCATTGCCTTGATATTTCTGGCGGAAATTACTTATTCTACCTTCTAAAGGAGTGTAGTAATCATCCCACCATGAAGATTCAGGAAGTGTAAAACTGTTGATATAGTTGTATCCTAAATTTTGAATAATTGTGATGTTTTCTGTGATATTTTTCATTGCTGGATAGGCATTTTTCCAGAAATTTAAAGGTTCTTCTGGGGGATTAGTAACTAACCATGAAAGTTCTGTAACAGCAATAGAACCGCCAGTTTTTAAGAAGCGATGCCAAGATTGTAAGCCTTCTTGAAAACCCATAATATAAATTGCTCCTTCCGACCAAATTAGATCGAAACTTTCTGGTTGAAAGTCTAGAGAAAACATGGAACAATTTTGGGTAATGATATGGCTGGATAAGTTTTCCTGTGCTGCTCGCTGTTGCAATTCATCGAGAAATGGTTGATGGTTGTCTATGGCAGTAATCTGTCCTTTGGTAATTTGGGCGAGTGCTAATGTTTGCATTCCTGGGCCACAACCAATGTCTAAAATTTGGGGATTTTTAGGCAAGTTGGGAATTAGAGATAAGGCTTTTGTGGTTGATGCCATATCTCCGGGGCCTTCTCGTGGCATATTGTTATGTAGTTCCAAGAAAATATTCATGATTTCTTTTTGACTGCTATGGAGAATTTTAGTTTAATTATTAGATATGATATGTCAATTTGGGTAATAATGGGGTGAATAGCGATCGCAAAAATTCCCTGCAATCCCAAATAAAAAAACGCCGCCAGGGGGCAGCGGAGTCAAGGATAAATTTGCTCAAGAATACGGTCATTGTCTTTATTGGATGTCGGAATCTGGGGGAGCTATTTGATAGCTTTGTTCAGGTTCTATATGTTGAACTCCTTCCATTTGGGAAAGATGATTAACTTGATCTGAGTTAATTGAACCGCTGATCACACCAACAGTAGTGAGAATTTGCTCAACTACTAAGCCTGCTGACTGCAATTTCTTGGCGACTTCAGAAATGCGATCGACATGAGCATCATCAACAGAGATAGATACTTTGATTTTAGGCATATCAATTCCTTGAAGAAAAGATGTATTCTCAGCCAGAATACTGTTTATAAAGGTGCTTGGACTAAACCCGCACCAACATCAGTAGAAGGCAGAAGCAACCGCTGAGCATCCCGCATCAAAAGAGCCCAAAGAGCGTGTCCAGTTAGTCCAGTAGCCTGAGCATAGAGAGCCGCGATGCCTGCTACATGAGGAGTTGCCATACTGGTACCGCTAATGGTTCGATAGCGAGTAGGCATCGGCCAGGTTGAGTAGACATCAACTCCGGGCCCTGCAATATCCACTTGTCCGCCATTGTGATTAATGGAACCATTAGAGAAAGCAGCAATTTGTAACTGAGAGTCCAAGGCAGCTACAGCCATAATTGATGGCGCATTGGCAGGATGGCTGACTGGCATGGGAGGAGATAACCGCTTACCAGTTCTGAGATCTCTACTATCATTTCCGGCAGCAGCAATAATCAAAGACCCCTGACGGAGTGCTCTTAGTCCAACTTGTTCGTAAATTCGCGAGTAAGTATCTCCGGGACGGGTGGGTGCGCCTAAAGACATAGAAATTATTTGGCAACCATTGGTAATCGCCCATTCAATGCCTGCTAAAATGCCACCATCAGCGCCAGAACCTCTATTGCTCAAAACTTTGCCAGCAAAGATTTCTGCGTTATAGGCGACTCCGTAACGGGGTACGATCGAGGGAGTTTTAGAGCCACAAGCAGTTCCAATACAGTGGGTACCGTGTCCATTGAGGTCTTGAACAGCTTCGCCACTGATGAATGATTGACTGGTAATTTTGCGACCAGCAAAATCAGGATGAGTCAGATCTAAACCTGTGTCCAAGACTGCTACTTTAATGCCAAAACCGCTGTAGGAACTTTCTAAAACTTTAGTGGCTTGGAGTCCCCAAGTAGCTGCTGAGTCATCTGCTAATAATGTAGTAGCAAGTTCGGTTTCGGATGGAGTTGCTTGATTAATTAAATGGTTGACGGCATCTCGGAATCCTTTAAGATAATCGGTGGTTAGAGTTGTGTTTTGGCTATCTGCGATCGCATAAACCACTCGCTCCGGTTCCACTGCTAAAATTGCTCCATCTGTAGCTGTGGCAGCACTCATTGACTGAACTTGATCTGGGTCTAAAGAGACAACTGCAACCCCTAAATTATCAAAGACAGCTGTATCTGCACTTTCTAACTGTTCGGCTGTAAATGTATGCCCTTCAAAATCAACTGCCCTAGCAATATTTTGAATTCCTGTATTGTTTGTTAAAGCTCTAATGCCAGAGTCAACGCTATTTTCCGGTAACAAAACTAGGTAACGACCTGTGGTTTCCATTGGTGTTATCGAGTTATTCATAAAAAAAATATCCTCAGATTTTGGTAATTGTTTGTGTTGTTAAATGCTGATGGAATTAATCAAGCTGTAGTCTTGCAACTACATTTGACGATCGTAAATACCACCCCAACTTTTCTCTATTTACGAGGTCGAGCAAAAACAATCCGGGAAATCTCTGAAAAACTTAAATAGACCATTGCTAACCAATGCGTAATATCACTTACTCCAGACTGACGCGAAGGGTGCGCCATTTGCCCAGACCGTAATTCTACTGAATCCAAAATTTCTGTAGGGGCGAATAAAAAACGCCGCCTGGAGGCAGCGGGGTGAAGTATAAATTTTCGGAGACAGAACTTTTTCAGGAGTTACTCAGCAAGTCCATAAATTAAGGAGAAATGCCGATATCGTAGCGCCATCATTGAACTTGTGGGATGTATTACTTTGATGGCGCTTTTGATATTCTTACTATCTAACAGTGAGATGACGTAGCTTTGTCAAAGGTATGGAGTTTTTGTGACAGCAGTAATTGTAGGATAACTAAGAAGCTTGCTCAAAAGGTTTGTAATATGGTTTCTGACATCAGTAATACTGTGCGTGAAATTACAAAAATGTTATCGCCTATCTCTTGGAGATGGGATAAAAATTTTTGGCACGAAATAGCTATTTCTCTCAATTTGACCGAACAAGAAAGAGTTAAAGGAAGGATTACTTATTCATTTCCAAATAACCAAGAGCTTAGTGCGTATTTTGATAGTCGAGAATGTTTAGAACGCATTGAAGTTCCTATAGCGGTTTATTGGGAACCAGAGTTTTTAACTTACAAAAAATATGAAAAAATTATAAAATATTTTTTCAATCTATATGAACAAGCTGTTAATACTATTAATTCTATTCTTGGTAATGCTCAATTTAATAGCGATGTAGAAACTGCTAGGTATCCTGAAGATTTCAATGTGCTTAAAATAGCTGTTTGGAATATTCAGAATGCTCGGTTTACAATTTATGTTGAAGATCAAGATCGAGAAGTGCCAATAATAATGGCTATCGGCGTGGAAGAGTGATAAATGGTGCGTTAACGCCGTGTAACGCACCCTACGAGTTTAGGCGATACTTAGGGCGACTAAATCATCTGACATCTCAAAGTTAGTAGTGACGTTTTGTACGTCGTCTAATCCTTCTAAAAAGTCCATCATTTTTAGGAGCGATCGCGCTTGGTCTCGATCGACAACTTCTACGTTATTATTAGGTATCCAGCGCCATTCTGCTTCGGTGACGTTAAAACCTTTTTCTTTCAAAAATTGGCTGAGATTTTCTAAATTTGTCACTTCGGTAAATACTTCTGCGCCTACTTCTTCTGCTTCTTCGTCTTCTGTCAACTCGTAAGTTTCTGCGCCACCTTCTAAGGAAGCTTCTAAAAGTTCGTCTTCATCTACTGCGCCGCTGATGATGCAAACGCCTTTTTGTTCAAACATCCAAGCTACACAACCTGTTTCCCCCAAGTTTCCGCCATATTTGCTGAAAGCGAGGCGCAAGTCTGCTGCGGTGCGGTTACGATTATCGGTGAGGGCTTCCACGAGTACGGCGACTCCGCCAGCGCCATAACCTTCGTAACGGATAGTTTCGAGGCTGTCGCCTGAATCTAGTGTACCAGCACCTTTGGCGATCGCTCTTTCAATATTATCGTTGGGAATTCCTGCGGCTTTGGCTTTATCAATTGCAGTACGGAGTTGAAAATTCCCTGCCGGGTCTGGAATACCGTTGCGTGCTGCCACAATAATAGCACGAGATAGCTGAGTGAAGGTTTTACCCTTTTTTGCGTCAACTCTCTCTTTCTGACGTTTAATATTTGCCCACTTACTATGTCCTGCCATAGCCCTTTCTAACTTAATTAACCTTACATTAGGATAAACACAAATCCTAGCAAATTGAGAAGGCAGAAGGTAAAGAAAACTCTGTAGGGGCGGGTTTAGCAGAAAATTTTGGCATAATAACAGAAAATTTCACAACAAAACCCGCCCTTACTTTTTCATCTAATGAATTATCTCGGAATTGTTGTTTTGGTTTATTTCCCACCTGTGAAAGTGACACTTTGGATAAAGTAACGATTGAAAAAGGCGTAAATTGCAAGTGCAGGTAGAGTTAAGACCATTGAAGCTGCCATAATATAATTCCAATAACTGATATATTCGCCTTTAAAAGTGTTCAATCCTAAAGGTAGGGTAAACATTTCTTTGTCAGACAAAATCAACAAAGGTGTGAGAAAGTTATTCCAAGCACCCATAAAGATAAAGATTGCTTGGGCGGCTAAAGCTGGTTTTGCTAAAGGAAGAACAATTTGCAGAAAGGTTTCCCAACGATTTAAACCATCCATTGCGGCGGCTTCTTCTAATTCTTTGGGGAAGTTAACAAAGAATTGCCGCATCATAAATATAAAGGTAGCATTTACAGCGGTGGGAATAATCAATCCTTGGTAAGAGTTGAGCCAACCGAGATTTTTTAAGATTAAGTAACTAGGGATTAAGGTAATTTGTCCGGGAATCATTAATACTGCCAAAATCAGGAAAAAGAAGAGTTGATTTCCGGGAAAACGTATTCTGGCTAAAGCGTAACCTGCCATTGAATTAAACAGAAGATTTAAGGCGGTAACGCCAACAGCAACTAAGACGCTATTAAACAACCATCTACCAAATAAAGGTTCTTGGGTAAAGATGTTTTGGTAATTTTCTAAGGTGAAGTTTTCCGGGATGAAGTTGATGTTTCCAGAGGAGATTTCGGGGAGAGTTTTGAAGGAAGCGGAGAGTGCCCAAGCGAAGGGGATGAAAGTTGCGATCGCATAACCAATTAAAATTAAGTATAACAGCAATTTCACCCAATTCAACTTTTGCATAAATCCCCCTTCCCTAGTGTAGTTTCTCTTCCTTAAAAATCGTCCTTTGCAACAACGTTACCAACATAATCACCGCCGCCAACATTAACGCCAAAGCAGCGGCATAACCCATATCTAAACTCTTAAAAGCATACTGATAAATCAGCAAAACCACTGTTAAAGTTGAGTTATTTGGCCCACCGGAACCAGCGGAAAAGATATAAGATTGATCGAATAGTTGAAAAGTGCCAATAATCCCAATAACGACGATAAAAAAGGTAACAGGTTTCAAGAATGGCAGAGTAATATTAAAAAACTGGTCTAACTTGCTTGCGCCATCAATTTTTGCCGCTTCATAAAGACTTTTTGGGATATCTTGTAAAGCTGCCAAATAGACGATCATATAAAGTGGTGCAGTAGACCAAATATTCATAATCATAATTGATTTTAGAGCCACCGATGGATCGCCAATCCAATTATAAGTCGGCAAACCCAAACCAGCCAAAATATTATTTAATAACCCATTCGAGTTATAAATCCACATAAAAATCAAAGTCAAAACTGCCGAAGCTGTAACCGTTGGCAGAAAAAAGATAACTCTAAACCAATGCTTCCCCCTAATACTGGAGTTAAGAATTAAAGCCAACCCCAAAGCCAAAATAGTTTGAGTTGGGACAACAATTATCACATATTCAAAAGTATTCTGTAAAGCAATCCAAACCCGTTCATCCGCCAACATTCGCCAGAAATTGCGCCCACCGATAAACCGTAAATCAAACGCCCCCAAAATCCTGACTTTATGGAAAGATAAAAAGATAGCGTAGGCGATCGGCAAAACAGTAAAAACCCCCATAACAATCATAGTAGGAAGCATAAAAGAAAACCCAGCCAACCCCTCTCTAAACCTACCCCTTTGCCAAACTCTTTTCATTCCTTCGCGCCCTTCGCGTCTTCGCGGTTCAAAAAAAAACTACCTAGCCGCCCGAATTTCCCTATTAGCAGAAACCTGCGCCCTTTCCATCGCCTCATTTAAAGATTGTTCACCAATCAAAGCACTAATAAACTGATTATTAAAGTGCATTAAAACTGTCGGTAAAGTTTCTCCCGCTTGCCAAATTGTAGCATAATCAGCACCAGCCACAAAAGGAGCGTATAAAGGATTGCGATCGTAACCCAAATCAGCAATTACAGACTGACGACTAGGCAAAACCAAACCTTGATTTGCCCAAGCTTTCATTCCCTGTTTACTAGTTAAAAAAGCAATCAATTTCCAAGCAGCATCTTTATGTTTAGCTTGCTTATTCATCACATAAGCAACAGTATAAGCCATTGTACCTTTTTTTCCGCCAATTGTGGGCAGTTCAGCAGTAGCAAATTTTAACTTAGGAAAAGTTTCTTTTAAATAAGGAATTGCCCAACTACCTTCAATTACCATAGCAGCTTTTCCTTGACCAAACATTTCGCTACCTGTGCTTGCACCGACATCGCTAGGTTGAGCGGCGGTGCGATATTTGCGATATAAATCGACAATTAATTGTAGACCTTTCAAACCTTCGGGAGTGGCAAAGGTAGCATAACCTTTTTGGTTGATTAAAGTGCCGCCGAATGTTTTAATTAAAAAAGATTGGCGGGAGAGTTCGGGGATAATTCCTAAGCCGTATTGGTCGATTCTGCGATCGCCATTCCCATCCCTAGTTAACTTCTGGGAATATTGCCTTAATTGCGTCCAAGTCGCCGGAGGTTTAGTTAATTTAGCAACTTGAAATGCTTTTTGATTATAAAACAAAGCTAAAGTAGAGAAATCTTTAGGTAAACCATAAATTTTTTCTTGATGTTTAAAGGCATTTAATAAAGTGGGAATAAAATCAGCCAAATCAAACCGATCCGTAATATAATCATTTAAGGGTTCGAGGACATTATTTTGCATCAATAAAGGTGCTTCAAAAGCATCTAAATAAAATATATCGGGTGCAGTTTCACCTATTAAACGAGTTTTAATCACATCCATATATTGCTGATTAATCACCTCGTATTTAACTTTAATATCTGGATTTTCCGCCTCAAAATCTCGGAGTACCCGCCTTAATAACTGCGATTCATTGGGGTTGCTTTGCCAACCGCTAAGCGTCACTGTAATTCTAGAGTCGTTACCCCTTGCAAAAGTACAGCTAGTTAAGGTTATAATTACCAACAGGAAAATTAACCATTTTACCAATGTCCAAATTATTGTTTTCTTTTTTACAGGCAACCTGTTAAATCGAATGCTTTTGTAGTTAAGTAAAAATTGATGCACAATCACCTACAGCTAAATTTCGGAATCGCAAAAGAACTTTACAAAATGCAAAACTTTCACGCAAATTGATGAGGTTTGGATATTTTGTTTATGGTAAACATTTTAGCGCCATTCTATGTCACTAGCAGACTGGGAAAATATGAAACTTAAATGGGTAAAAATTGTGATTTTTGCAGGTTAGGGTGGTAGGATGTCAATCTTTGTTGAGCGATCGCGATCGGACAGATATAATTCGTTTAACATTGTGGCAAGGGGCAAATCGTATTGCTTCAATTTTGGCGTAATTTAACAAAGACGGAAAATTTTCCCATAATCCATAATATAACTAGAGAAATATGGTGAAAATTAAAGTCTCAGCGATAATAGTGTTGTAACTTTGAGGAATTTAATTCATGCCTATGGATCAGAAAAAAAATCGCGGTCATGTCATTAATCATTCGATTCGTGTACCCCAGATTCGCGTGATTGATAATGATGGCAGTCACTTAGGAATTATGGATACTAGATCTGCTTTGAGTTTAGCTCAAGAAAAAGATCTAGATCTAGTCATGATTAATGATAAATCAGAACCACCAGTTTGCCGAATTATTGACTACGGTAAGTTCAAATATGACTTAGAAAAACAAGAAAGGAAAAATAAGAAAAATCAAGACAAAACTTCAGTCAAAGAACTGAAGATGCGTTACACAATTGAAGAACATGATTATCAAGTGCGTGTAAATCAAGCGGAAAGATTTTTGAAGTCTGGGGATAAAGTAAAAGCTACCATCAAGTTTCGCGGTAGGGAAAGCCAACATAGTCATTTAGCCGAAAATCTGCTCAATAGAATGGCAAAAGATTTACAAGAATTGGCAGATATTCAGCAAGCTCCAAAAAAAGAAGGTAGCAATATGATTATGCTGCTCTCTCCCAAGAGTGCGGTTGTTAAACCTTCTCCGACTCCGACTCCGACTCCGACTCCGACTCCTACTCCTACTCCTACTAGTAAACCCAAACTAGTTGAATCTCAGCCTTCAGAAGCAAAAGTTTAAACACCAATTAGCAAAGGAGTTTATATTCTTCTGAAATTTCTTTGATTAAACTTTTCATTAGTCAGACGAAATTTTTGTCTGACATTCTAGGCTGGAGCAAACTAATATATCTCGAAATATATAGAGTAGGGTGGCTATCCATCCTACTAAATTTTTTTGATAGTTAAAGTATTATGAATTTGGGTCATTTAGCAACTGATAAATATTTATCTGCTCAGCAATTTCAAGCAATATATGGTAGTTACTTTCCCAATTGTTACTTCACAAAAGCGGGTTTTTTATGGGAATGATTTGGATAAACGAGTAGCGTCTTCCTAAGTTAATCTATCTTTAGTTATCCGTCAGCTGTTAGATGAACCTCGAATAAAGAGAAATTATTCTAGATAAATAACAAATAAAAGTTATTTAGGGGGGACTTTATGAAAAACCTAATTTTTGGCGGGTTATCTGTGTTGTTGTTGTCTGCGATCGCTTCACCTACAGTTTTAGCGCAAACAAACACTCGATATCCAGTAGTCAACAATGAAGATTCTCGGTATTTAATTTCACCGTTTGACTTAGTTTCAATGGCTTATCAAGGTTTTTTCAAAAACCAAGGAGTTCCGAGTGCTGGAGCTTTAATTAATGCTTATGCTTTGGGTGATGTAGAGGCTAGAGATGTGGTTAATAGTGCAGTACAAACTGATAGACTACCAGTGCGAGCTTTAAACGATCGAGATTACATCAAAGCGGTTGAATGGCAATTAGATTCATTAAGAAACTTTAATCAAGGGTAAATTGATTCAAATGCGATCGCTATTTCCACCTCAGAAAAAACCAAGAGAAAATCAGCGATCGCACTTGCCAATTTTCCCCTTATAATCTATTAGCACAAATCGCCGCACCAATTAACCCGACTTGGGGATTTAATACTATATGAACTGGAACTTTTTCCAGTAAGGTTCTCATGCGACCTTTGTTAGTAAAGCTTTGCATAAAACCACCTTCCTTAATCAAAGGTAGAATTTTTCCCGCAATACCACCCGCCACATAAAGACCGCCATAAGGTAATAGTTTCAGAGCCATATTACCTGCTTCTGCGCCATAAAGTTCGACAAAAATTTGCAAAGTTTCTTCACTTAATGGATCGGTCTTTGTTAAAGCTGCTTTGCCAATAACTGCACCTGGATCTACGGTTTTTTCCGTGCTACCAGCTTCTTGTTCCCAAGTTCTAATCAATTCTCCAATTTCCGGTGATTCACTGGCAATTTTTTTATCTCGTAAGAACTGATAAATTGAAACAATTCCCATTCCCGAAACTACCCTTTCCACAGAAATTCGATCGACCCGATGTTTTTCTAACAGGTATTTCATCATTTGAAATTCCAGTTCGGTGCGGGGAGCAAAATCAGTATGTCCGCCTTCGGTACCAAACACTTGATAACTGTCACCTGAAGGAGTTAAAAATGCCTGTCCTAAACCTGTTCCTGCACCAATTACTGCAATAGGAGAATTTGCTTGAAATTTGCCAGCTTGTAAAGTATGTAAGTCGGATTCTCTTAAACCCAAAACACCATAACCTACAGCGACAAAATCATTAATTAAACTAACTTTAGCAATGCCTAATTCTTCTTGCAAACGTTCGGCATCGAGAAACCAAACTAAATTTGTTAGTTTTACGCTATTGTTAACTACGGGACCTGCGATCGCAAAACAAGCTTTTTCGGGCTTAGGTGTATAACCCAAATGTTCTGATGCTGCTGTCAGAAATTTCTGTACTATTGGCACTAAATCGGGGAAATCTTGACTCGGATAAGTCGCCTCATCCAAATTGTACATTGAACCTGCTGCTGGCTGTTCTACCAAACGCAAAATAGTCTTAGTTCCACCGATATCGCCTGCTAGTAGTAAAGTCATAAATCTAGTGAAAGCGGATTACTTTTTCAGTTTGACTCAAATGGGAAGTATCGCCATTGAGTTCCATCACCCATTGTCGATCGCGACGGACAATTTTCACCAAACAACACAAAGAAGCATTAATTTCTGGTGTTCCGCCAACTAATCCTTGACTCGTTCCCACGACAGATGCGCCATGTCCTACTAATAGGATATCCTCTGTAAATTCAGATACAAGAATTTTCGCTGTTTCTGCCGACCTTGCCATCATTTTATCTACAGTTTCCGGGTATTCAGCAATCACTCTAGAGGTATAATTTGGGTCAAGTCTAGGAAATTTTGACTGCAATTCCGCAAAAGAAAGTTTTTCTGGGTGTTCTGTCATCCAATCAGAATTTAACCATTCACTTAACCCAGATTCTACCTTAATTGGTAAGTCTAAAATTTCGGCAACTTGATTCGCAGTTTGCACAGTTCTTAAGAAGGGAGAAGCGAAAATATGAGTAATATTTTCTCTTTTTAAGCGTTCTCCTAATTGACTTGCTTGAATAAGTCCATCATCAGAAAGCGGCGGATCGTATCGGCGTTCTGCGGTTAAAAACCAATCTGGGTTAACAAAATCTAAGCGGTTTCCGTGACGGGCTATCCAAACTGTTTGTGTCATAAGATAATTAGATTTACTATTGTATTCCGGGTAACAATTACCTAAATATTTTCTACAATTGCACAAACTAATTGTACCGCATCTTCAAAATACATTAGTCAAGTTTTTGTTTCAGCTAGTCCCGTGATTCGTTCTACTATGTCTTCTGGTATTGGTGGACGGGGATTGACATCGCGATCGATCGCACAATTGCCTCTACTAATTTTAGGCGATCGCTCACCGACAATTTATCAGCTTCCCGCTTTAATTCCTGCCAATTCATATTTTTCCCCTCTCTCTTCGTCATTCAATATATAGCAGTCCTAAATCAATTGTGAAAATTTCTTCTTCTTCTCTTTCTTCGTGTCCTTCGTGCCTTCGTGGTTCAAAAAAATCTTTTTCACAAATCAAATAGGACTGCTATAGCTTCTACAGCAACTTTCCTCAAATATCTAAAGCTTTTCTCGCCACTTTACTAAAGCGACATTGACTATTGACTCCAAATCAGTAGATTTATCTTGGCTTTCTATCCTCTCCAGGTATAGTTTAATGTTTCCTGCATCCGTTGATCAAAACTCAGAAATTTCCGTCGGATTTTTAATATTTGCTGTTGTTCCTCATTATTACATTTAGCTAGGCGGTTAAAAAACGCTCTAGGAGGCTCAGGTATATCATCCTTAGTTTCCTTTTCTTGAAACGGAATCTCTAATTTTGTAACTTTCTCATTCTCCAAATTTTTCAACTGAAGATAGAACTTTTCCGAGTCTGCTAAAACCGCAAATTGCCAAAATTCAATAGACAAATGGTGATACTTCCTATCAGTAAAACTATCTCGGTGAAAACTTGGTGCAACAGCAATCAAACGCACAGGTTTTTCATAATCAATTTGCTCACTAAAAGCCTTCTCTTCACACAAAGCATGATAATAGCGAGTTAACTGCTGCACAACATATCGATCCTCAACATTCTTCAATTCCAAAACTACCAACTCTTGACTTTCACCCAAAGCTAAAATATCGCAAAATTGCCCATCAACAGAATATTGACGCTTCAGAGGAGTTAACCCAAAAAGCTGAGGTAAATTCAACCAGACAAAATCTTCCAAAGCAGCTTCACTGGCAAATTCCCAACCCGTGCCAGTTTTTCTTAAACTAACTAAATCTACCATTCTGGTAATACCAAAAAAATCTGCTAAATTTAGTATTCCCCCAGATAGAAAAGGATTAACTAATTGGTAAAAAATTAAATTGTTAACCTTTCTTAAGTTTTCTCCCTAGCAACTAGCCGCTAGCCTTTCTATAATTTAAGTAAACTGTCCTATTAGTAGCGTTATAGAAACAAAGGCAAAACAGATGCAAATTACAGATAGCGATCGCGCCGCCATCCGGTTTGTTATCGAACACCAACTGGAAGCATTTCAGCAAGAAGATGCCTTTACCGCATTCTCACTTGCTACCCCAGCAATTCAAGTTACTTTCCAAACCCCCGAAAACTTCATGGAAATGGTTAGATCTTCCTACGAAGCTGTCTACCGTCCTCGTTCAGTCTTATTTGAAAACCTGGCAATTGTCAACGGTGCTTTAGCGCAACCAGTATTAGTGCTCGATCCCGAAGGAAACCCCAGAAGGGCGCTTTACCAAATGGAAAAACAACCCGATGGGAGTTGGCGAATTAATGGTTGTTTTCTGGTGCCGATCGAAGTTCAACCATCTATTTAAAATTTCACTTAGGCGGACTTACCTTTAACATTTGGTTGCCGCCTTTTTGAAATTCATATAATACCTGTTTAACTTCCAAAGTATAACCTTGCATCGCCAATTTATCGATCACAAGTTGCAAAAGTGGCGATTCTTCTCCCGATATATTTAACAAGGGAAAAATTCTTACCTCTTTAGAAACTCGACACATTTCCCGAATCGCAGCTAGATGAAATCCCTCCAAAAGTTGCTCGGTGTAAGTAAATAAAAAATGCGAGCATAAAGCTAAATCAAACTGATAATTATTAAACGGTAAAACTGGCAAACCATGAGGCAAATAACGTCCTTCTTTTCGTCCAGAATTAAAATCTGTCAAAAACTTTTCCATTGCTGTCATGCGTACCTCTCCTAAGTGTTCAGGAGAGTTAATTTCCTGCCACACATAACAATCTAAATTTGCTTTTACTCCATTAACAACTGCGGAATAAGTATCTTGAATGCGCTGCCTAATTTCATTAGCACTAAAATAGTAAACCGGATCGCAAGATATTACATTGTATCCTTGCTTAGTCATTTCTGCATTAAAACTAGCAGGGCCACCAGCACAATCTAAAATATTTAACTTTAACTCATCTGTTGTCAGATTAAACATCTTCACATATTCAGCAAAACTGCGACCCCAAGGAATGACATTTTCTAATTTTAAACCCACTTAATTTTTACTCCTAAACTACTATAAGAAGGCAGAAGGGGAAAAAGGCTTTTTTTTAACTAATTTTATTTCTACCACACAGCACTAGCTCTTTATAAAGTACTATTTTCAGGATAAGCTGTTACGCATTTAAAAGTCACATTGTAGGGTGCGTCAGATTTAGATATTTTCCTTTCTACATAGGTTTTAGCGTCTGACGCACCCTACTCGTTAATACATTGTAGGGTGCGTCAGATTTAGATATTTTCCTTTCTACATAGGTTTTAGTGTCTGACACACCCTACTCGTTAATACATTGTAGGGTGCGTCAGATTTAGATATTTTCCTTTCTACATAGGTTTTAGCGTCTGACACACCCTACTCGTTAATACATTGTAGGGTGCGTCAGATTTAGATATTCTCCTTTCTACATAGGCTTTACCGTCTGACGCACCCTACTCGTTAATACATTGTAGGGTGCGTCAGATTTAGATATTTTCCTTTCTACATAGGTTTTACCGTCTGACGCACCCTACTCGTTAATAAGTGATTTAAATGCGTAACAGCTTATAGCAATTACTACTTCTGCCTCCTTACCTGCTTACCTGCTTACCTTCTGCCTTTTTGCCCCAAATAGACAGACTCTATCTATAGCGTGTTATCATACAAAGCCCACCCGCAGCACTCTACAATTAGTGTTGAAGGGTAACTTTCTCATGTTCTGAAATACTGTTTCAGAACCGATAACTCGCGTCTTGAAGTAGCCACCATGAAGTGTAAACCTGACTATATTGAACAAAATCATTGGAATGAGTGGCTGGCTAGTGGTGTAGACTCTGACTTGATTTCCCTTTGCGTCACCAGTCTCAAAGGTGAAAGCGTCTACAACTACCTCTGCTACTCAACTGAACTACCGCGCAACAGTGCTGGTAGACTGTCTCTTGCTTTTATCAAACGTTACGCCCACGCTACCTGTGGTGGTTGGTGGTGCAATGGTGTCGATCCTTACACTGGGGAAGCGATCGAATGGGGTTGTTTTAAACCAAATCAACCGCGCTTGGGTGCAAAAAATAAGTTAATTAAATATGAACATCCGCCAAAAATTGCTACTAGGGCTTTTTTCTTACCTGTAACTTTGGAAATTTGGCTCAAAATTGCGGAAAGATTTAATTTAGTAATTCCCGAAAATATAGAGGTTACAGAAACAGGGGAAGCGTTAGGTTTTTGGAGTTGGGTAATTACTCAGACTCGCTTACCAATTATTATTACTGAAGGTGCGAAGAAAGCGGCTGCACTTTTAAGTATTGGGTTTGTGGCGATCGCTTTACCGGGAATTTGGAACGGTAGGAGAGTAGACAAAATTAATAAAACTGCTAGTTTAATTCCTGATTTGCAACCTTTGGTTCAAGAAGGGAGAGAATTCGCTTTTTGTTTTGATCAAGATACGAAAACCCAAACTGTTACCGCTGTTAATTTGGCGATTAAAAAAACTGCTCAGCTTTTAGTTAATGAGGGCAAATGTTTCGTTAAAGTGATTACTTGGAATACTCCCCAAAAAGGAGTTGATGATTTGATTGTTGCTGAAGGTAAAATAGCATTTGAGCAAGCTTATTATAATGCTTTGTCTTTAGGACAATGGAATTGGTTAATTAAAAAACAAGCTAGTTTGACAATTCCTGCTACTGTCAAACTGAATGTGGCTGATTTATCTACTATTGGTTTAGAGTTACCTCAAACGGGAATTATTGCGATCGCTTCTGGTAAAGGTACGGGAAAAACTAAGTTAATTGCTCAAGTTACTGCGGAAAATGAAAGGTTATTATCTTTGACTCATCGCATATTTTTAGGTCGTTCTTTGGCGGAAAGATTGGGTTACACTTGGCGAACTGACGCTGATAAAGGTAACGGTTATTATATTGATGAAAATGGTTATCCGACTTGGCGCTTGGGTTTATGTGTTGAGTCTTTGTTGGGAATTCGTCCGTGGCAATTTTTAGGGGCGACAGTGGTAATTGATGAAGTTTGCCAGGTTTTTCGGGCTTTACTTACTAGCAGTACTTGTAATAAGGAAGGGCGAAGACCTGCAATTTTAGCTAGATTTGAGGAAATTATTAAGGTAGCGGCGCGAGTAATTATTGCTGATGCTGATTTGGATAATTTTGTGGTTGATTATGTGAAAAGTTTGCGTGGTGAAGATGAAGTTTTTTTGATTGAAAATCAATACCAAACTCCGGGATATGGTTGCACTATTTATGATGCTTTGGATCATAGTGGAATGATTGCTGATACTGTGGAAATGGCGACGGGTGGAAAAAGGTTATTTATTGCTACTGATTCGTTGAAAAGTTCTCATGTTTTGGTTAATTTGTTGGAGTCGGGAATTAGTCGCGATCGCATCTTAGTCATCAACTCCGAAACTGTAAATCTCAGCGAACAACGAGAATATGTCCGACAAATTAACCAAAAATTACCGCTTTATGATATTGTCATTGCTACTCCTAGTATGTCCACTGGTGTAAGTATTGAAGCGGAATGGTTTGATGCAGTAATTGGCATTTTTTATGGTGTGGTTAATGATGCGGATATCGCCCAATCTTTAGCCAGAGTTAGACATCCTGTACCCCGCTATATTTGGGTAGCTAAATGTGGAAAAAACTTCTGTGCGGTTTCTAAATCTGAATCTCCATTTGTGGTTTTACGGGAATTAAAAAGTCGCTGGGATTTGGAAGTGGGATTAATTAGAATGAGTTTGTCGCCGGAGATGTTGGCGGTGGTAAATACTCCGATCGATTGGGAAAAGTGCGTTCATAAAAAACTGTGGGCGCAAATAGAAGCTAACAGTAATGGGGCGATGTGGAATTTGCGAGAAGCGGTAATTGCTAGGTTAAAATATGAAGGGAATCATCTCAAAATTATTGCTGTTAATTCTAGTCTCAAGTTCCAACGTTTGACTAGAAAAGTAAGAGATAAAATTCAAGTAGCACATTACCAAGCTGTGGCTAAATCTCGGATTTTACCTGCTAATGAAAAAGAAAAATTACAATCTCAGGAAGTTATCACTGCTGAGGAAAGATTAAACTTAGAAAAAACTCAAGTTGCGGAATGGGCGGCGATCGCCAAAGAAGCAGAAATAACGCCGGAATTAGTCAAAGTTTATTCTCAGTTATCTGGGGCGATTTTGCGTTACGAAGATTTGCGCGATCGACTTGCTGTGGAAAGAGATGAAAAAGCGATCGCACTCCAAGCAAAATGGAAACTCGGTTTATTTATTCCTAATATCTACACCAAAGAACAGGAACGTACTGTACGCGAACGTTTGGGAGTTTTACAGTGGATCGATCGCCTATTAAGCGGTGAAAGTTTAACCAATGAAGACTTAGAACCTTTAGCTAAATTAGTTTGGGAACACTACAAACAAGTTAACCTAATCTTAGGTTTGAATTTAAATCCTAACTCCTCTAAACACTCTAACATTTACATTTTCAATCAACTCATTAAACAATTAGCAATTCCTACTGAAATCATTCGTTATCGCCACAATAAAGCAGCAACAATTAGCCTGCAAAAAAAACGTTGGAGACTCATCGAAATGATTCTCCAACGTCGGAAATTCAAAAGAAATAACCAAATTGAAATGTTAAATAATTTCACCGAAGCAGAATCATCTCATGCTAACAGTTCATTTTTGATTCCTTGTTTAACCAACTTTTCCTTATTTTCTAGTTTGGAAAATCAGCTAAACTTTGAAAGTTTCTTCACCCCTAAAAATTCTAAAACTGCTGTGTTAACTGCATCTGGAGAACCCGAAGACGCATCATGATTGCAATTAGGGATAATTTTTAACTGCGAACCGGGCAAAAGTTTAGATAACTTTTCGCCCTGTTTATAAGAAAACCAGCTATCTTGTTCTCCCCATAAAACTAACGTAGGACATTTGATTATAGCCAAATTTTTTTGAATTTTACTGATTAAATTTGGCTGATAATTTTGGTTTCGCTGCATTTCTTTTACGGCAATTTGAATATCTTCCGCTGCTTTGGTTAAAGTTCCGGGAAACTCAATATAAGGATAACTCATCCAATAAGCATCTTCCTCGGTAAAGTTTGTGGGATCGAATAATACCGATCGCCTTTCGATCGCTAAAACTTCTTTTACCAAAGGTGCAAATAAAGTAGTGATTCTCCCTAAATCAACTACTTGCAATAAATCTAAAGGAATTTGCGATAATAACGACATTCCCCAATGAGGTAAACCTTCAGGAAAAATCGGCACATTTATCACTATCAAATCGGAGATTAATTCGGGATAATCCTGTGCAACTGCTAGGCTGATTAATCCTCCTAGTGATTCGGCTACTACGATCGCAGGTCGATCGCACAGCGCACTAATAATTCGTTTAAATTCAATAATTTGATGATCGTTTTTTTCCCGATACAAAGGCTTATCAGAAAAACCATAACCCTTAGCATCAAAACAAATTACCCGGAAATGTTTGGCAAGAGTGTCTATATTATAACGCCAATTATAGCTCCACCCACCAATACCATGAATTAAAAATAAAGGTTTTCCCGTTCCCTTTTCTCCGAATGAAATCGAAACCGGATATCCGTTAGCATCGGTAATTTTAACAACTTCCCGACCTTTAGGAAATACGGCTTTCCACCAGTCTTTCATAGGTTTTTTAGTATGGTTTTTAATAATTATACCAAATATTTGCTTATACTTAGAAAGCCTCTAGCATGATTAACTGCTGAGGCTTTTTGCATGATTAAAAAGCTAAATTAGCTGAAAAATTAGGCTGCGTCTTCTTGTCCTAGTTGCTGTTCAACTTTGTCGATCGCCGCATTAATACCAGCCAATCTTGTTTCCAAATCATCGCGCATCCATTTGAGAAATTTTAGCTTTTGTTCTAAACGACCTCTCCGAGAAACACCTTCGTTACCGTAACAGTTATAACCCCAAAAAGGAAACATATATTAACCTCTGCCTTTTAATTTCTATTCTTATTATGTCTAAATATTTTTTAACAAAAATGTCAGCAACAGTAGGAAAAACCGACCTTACTTGTAGGGTTATTACTGAATTTAGATCCCCGACTTCTGAGAGAAGTTGTAGGGTGCGTCAGACCGATAAAGTTAGCTATTTTCACCAAAATTCTGCTATCTGACGCACCCTACAGTTGCGAATTGATTTGCGGGCGGATCTTGGGGCTCATAAAAATTTAGCTATTGTAGTTAATTATAACTCCTACTTTTGATAGAGCATTAAATAGGGGATCACGCGCCGTTAGTCGGAGGAAAAGTAGCTTTTTGCTTTTTACTATTAAGTCTATAACGCCAAAGTGAAATAACAATTTTAGCTAAGAGTAGATACCAAACTCAGCCTATGAAAATAGCACCAGAGATTACTTACCGAAACGTAGAAAAAACCGTTGCCATTGACTCATTAATTCAGGAAAAAATAGACAAGCTGGAGAGAGTTTGTAATTACATCAGTAGTTGTCATGTTGCGGTGGAAAAAACGCACGATCGCCCCAGCAGCGGTTCCCCTTATCGGGTAAGAATTGATATCACTGTCCCGCCAGGTCAAGAAATTGTCGCTGACAGTAATCCGGGCGAAACTAATCAATATGTTGATGTTGATACAGTGATTCGAGATGCTTTTGGGATGGCACAACGGCAACTCAGAGAACTAGCCAGACAACAACGGGATAGTGATAAATCAAAGGATAATAATCAAGCGGATGACACTACCGGATTAGTTACTAAAGTGTTTCGCGAACAAGGATATGGCTTTATTAAAACCCTAGATGGACAAGATATTTATTTCCATCGCAACAGCGTTTTACATGATGATTTCGATCGCATAGAAGTCGGTACAGGTGTTCGCTTTTTTGCCGAAGAAGGTGAGAAAGGTCTGCAAGCAAGTACAGTCCAAATTGTCGATAAACCAGGTCATCGAGTCAACGAATCAAATCAAACTTTAATTGAACCTCCTTTAGGTTGGGAAGAATAAAATATCCGGTTTTTATTCAGTTTAGTTTGACAAAAATCAATCAAAAAAACTAAGGAAACAACAATGAGCGAATCACACCAGAAAAAATCCGTTAATAAGCTAATTAGCCTCACAGGAATTATCAGTGCTAGCGTTTTAATGAGTTTCCCAGCATTAGCATTAAATAACTCTAATTCCCATCTGACAACGACAGGAAATAGGCAATTACTAACCCAGGCTCCCGGAACTACTGGAACTACTGGAACTAACGGAACTAACGGAACTACCGGAACTACTGGAACTACCGGAACTACTGGAACTAACGGAACTACCGGAACTACCGGAACTACTGGAACTACCGGAACTACCGGAACTACCGGAACTACTGGAACTACTGGAACTACCGGAACTAACGGAACTAACGGAACTACCGGAACTACTGGAACTACTGGAACTAACGGAACTACCGGAACTACTGGAACTACCGGAACTACCGGAACTACCGGAACTACCGGAACTAACGGAACTACCGGAACTACCGGAACTACGGGTACAGGTGTGAATGGCGCGACTGGAACTCTTGGTAATGTGCGATCGGATGAGTACGATCGTTATATGAGAGTTGGATATGTAGCAACTCAACAGGGAGACTATCAAACTGCTTTAATCAACTTTAGAAGAGCACTTGAAGCACGTCCCGGAGATGATTTTGCTTCCAGAGCAATACAAAATGTAGAAGGTTATATTCGTCGCGGTAATCAGTAGACATCTCCAGGAATTAAAGGTTGATTACCTGGAAAAGTTGGTAGAGACGTTATATAACGTTTTGTAGTTGTAGGGTGCGTCAGACTATAAATTTGCTCAACAGCATTAAGGTTTGAATTTCTGACGCATCCTACTAATTGGGACTAATTGTGCCAGTCAACTTTCTTTTCTATATTTCCCAATTCCTTTCTCAATTCCCAGTTAGCAATCCAAGTGATAATTGTTTGTGGGTGCAGTGGTCTGGCGAAGAAGTATCCTTGTCCGTATTCGCAGTGAAGATTTCGCAAAATATCTTGTTGTGCTTGGCTTTCCACACCTTCAGCAACCACATTTAAATCTAAGCGATGCGCCAAAGCAATAATAGTTTCTACAATATCTAAGTTTCTGGCATCTACAGTCATTTGATTGACGAAAGATCGATCGATCTTCACAGTATCAATTGGTAAAAGATGCAAATAAGCTAAAGATGAATAACCTGTACCAAAATCATCAATACAAATTTGGATACCCTTATTTCTCAATTTTCTTAGAGTTTCGATCGCTAATTCACCATTTTTCATTAATACACTTTCTGTCACTTCTAACTTAAAATAAATCATATTAGAGCAATTATTGTGACAGAGGTTTTCAATAAAACTCACTAAATTAGGTTGAGTCAGCTGCACTCCTGAAAGGTTAACCGCAACACTCAAAGGCCAAACATTTACCAATTCTTGTTCCCACAACTTCATTTGCCGACAAACTTCCGTTAACACCCATTCACCAAGAGGAATAATCAGCCCAGTTTGTTCAGCTAAAGGAATAAATTGCCCTGGTGAAACCCATCCCCTTTCCTGATGTTGCCATCTGACTAATGCTTCAAAACCCATCAGTTTGTTAGTGTTTAAACAAACGATCGGTTGATAATTTAAATGTAAATGTTGCTGTTGAATTGCCTGTTGTAAATCAACTTCTAGTCGCAGTCGCTCTAGTTCCTCTGTCTGCATTTGCGAGTTAAAAAAAACCGTATTTCCCACTTGTTTTTTAGCATTGTAAGTAGCAGTATCAGCTGCCCGCAAAAATTCCTCTGCTTGATTATAAGCCATTGTACTATCGACAACGCCAATGCTCACCGAAGAGTAAATTAATGATTTGTCAACTTGAAAAGGGAGTCGGAGAATTTGATGAATTTGCTCTACTTTTTGGCTCAGTTCATTTGAATTGAGCATATTATTAAGTAATAAACCAAAAGCATCTTCACCAACACGAGCTAATCGATCGCTCGGTTGCATCCAACCAGCTAATCTTTGAGCAACTTTAATCAAAAACTGATTGCCTTTAATATGCCCAAATCCATATTTCACACTTCGGTAGCGATCGATATCGACAAATACCACACCAAACAAACTTACCTCTTCCTTACATTTATCAATGCAAATTTGTAACTCTTGCAGGAAAAGTGTCCGATTTGGTAATCCGGTTAATTCGTCATAAAATGCCAGCAGTTGAATATCTTGGAGAGCTTGTTTTCGTTCTTTTCGTACTTGTGCTTCTCGCCATTCTCGTTCCGCTGCTGGCACTAACCGTGATAAACTGTTTTTCAGCAAATAATCGTGGGCTCCTGCTCTCATTGCAGCTACAGCAATTTCTTCTCCGATCGAACCAGAAACAATAATAAACGGCAAGTCTAGCTTTTTTTCCTGCATGACAGAAAGAGCATCTAAAGCATTAAATTGCGGCAAAGAGTAATCAGCTAGAATCATATCCCAACTTTGCCGATCGAGTGCTGTACTCATTTCGATTCTGTTTTCTACTCGTTCCCAAATCACGGTATAACCACTGAGTTCGAGTTGTAATACAATCAATTCCGCATCATCTGGGTTGTCTTCAACTATTAGCACCCGAATTTCGTTATTCATCATACGCAGCTAACAAAGGAGGAGAAGAATTGATAACTAACCAATACATACCTAATTGTTGAATAACATTGAGAAACCGATCGTAGTCTACAGGTTTTTGAATGTAACTATTACAACCCAGGCTATAGCTTTCTACTAAATCCTGTTGTTCGTTAGATGTAGTCAAAATTACAACTGGAATCAGCTGAGTTTTTCGACTACTCTTTATCCTTTGTAGCACTTCTAACCCATTTATTCGAGGAAGTTGTAAATCTAAAAGAATTAAAGCAGGTAATTCGTCTGGGGATCGATCGCAGTAAACACCTGTACCAAACAAATAATCTAACGCCTCTACACCATCTCGCGCTACCACTACTGGATTAGTGATCCCACCTTGCTCAAATGCCATCAGCGTCAATTCTTCATCGTCAGCATTATCTTCCACTAAAAGTAATAATCCTGGGGTATTCAGATTCATAGAATTTCGCATTGCTTTATATTCCTGAGCAGAAGTTAATAATATTTCACCATTGGGATAACTTTTTATTTGCTACTCAAAGTAAAATAGAAAGTTGCACCTTGATTTATCATTCCCTCTGCCCAAACGTTTCCACCATGTCGATGAATAATTCTTTGAACGATCGCTAATCCCACACCCGTTCCCGGAAAGTCATTAACGGAATGTAATCTTTGAAAAGCAATAAACAACTTATTAACATAATTCATGTCAAAACCAACACCATTATCTTTCACAAAATAAGTTGGTATATTTTCTGACACTAGATTAATGCCAAATTCAATTTGTGTTTCGGGACAATTTGAGGTAAATTTCCAAGCATTACTTAATAAGTTTTCCAAGACAATTCGCAACAATGCCGCATCTCCCAAAGCAGTAATTTCCGGGGCTATATTCCATTGTACAAAACGTTCTGGTTGAGATTCACTTAAATTTTTGCGAATTTCTTCAGCCATCTGACTTAAATTTACGGAAACTCGCTTCATTTCGGCACGAGTCACCCGTGAAAGCATCAGCATATCCTCGATTAATTCGCCCATGCGTTGTGTACCTGCGCGAATGCGATCGAGATAATGTTGACCTCGATCATCTAATTGGTTTTGATAGCGTTCTAGCAAAGTTTTACTAAACCCATCAATTGCCCGTAAAGGAGCGCGTAAATCATGGGAAACGGAATAAGAAAAAGCTTCCAATTCTTTATTTGCTGCTGTCAGTTCCGCCGTCCTTTCTTTAACTCGTTGTTCCAAACTTTGGTTCAATTGAATAATCCCTAATTCTGCTTTTTTCCGTTCCGTAATATCAATACCCACACCCCAACCTGACCAACCGGGAACCGAGAATTCTTGGGAAATATTTGACCAAGCAATAGTTTTTATTTCGCCATTTTTGCTGACTAAATCCCATTCCCAATTCCGATAATTATTGCCGAATTCTGCCCATTTTTTCATCATTGTTTGCAGATAAATTGGATCGGGATAAACCATTTTCCAAGCTTGAGGATTGCCGATAATTTCTTCTGATGAATAACCTGTAACTCTTTCGCATTCTTGATTCCAAACAATAATGTTACCTTCATTATCAAAAGCATCTAACATTACGGGCATATTTTCCAAAATCGAACGCAGTTGTTTTTCGCTTTCTTTGAGGTTTTCTTCAGCTTGTTTGCGATCGTTAATATCAGTATGCGTACCCAACATTCGCACTGGTTTGCCAGATCGATCCCATTCAACAACTTTACCTGAAGAAAGAACCCATTTCCACTCACCTGTTTTAGTTAGTTGTCTACATTCTACTTGGTAATCATTGCGTTTCCCAGCAATGTAATCAGCATAAACTTGATAAACACTTTCTCTTTCTTCAGGATGCAAACGCTCTTTCCATTTAGCATTTGTTTCCTGCAATTCCTCTGGTTTATAACCTAACATTCGGGCATATTCGGCACTGACGATCGCCTCTCCAGTTTGAATATTCAAATCCCACAATCCCTGATTTGCCGCTTGCAAAGCTAACCGCAAACGTTCTTCACTTTCTTGCAGTGCAGCTTCGGCTTTTTTGCGATCGCTAATATCCACCATAGTCACAATTCGATAGAGTGGATTTCCCTGCCGATCTCTTACCATTGTAATGTCTAGTAATACCGGAAAAGTAGTTCTATCTTTACGGACATGATATGTCTCGTATGTTAAGTGTCCCACCTCGTTAAGCTCTTGAATAAAACAGATTGTTTCTGCCCAAGTGTGAGCAGGAAATAAACTTAAAATTGGTTTGCCAATCATTTCCTGAACTGAATAACCGTGCATTCGAGCAAAGGCAGGATTTACTATTTCTAATAAAGCTCCTTTGCTCACGGCTAATCCATGTTCGGCAAATTGAAAAATGTCTTTATATTGTTGTAAATCTGCTTCCGCTTGTTTCCGTTCCGTAATATCAATTGCTTTACTAATCACCAATTTCCTACCATCAAGCAGTTTACCCAACGGTGCAGAATAAAAGTCCCAAATTCGCGTTTCTCCGCTACTAGTGCGGATAGTAAATTCTCCTTCGTAAACTCGGCAATTAAGATGATGTAAACGTTCAATGCCTTCTCGAACTGACTCTTTGCGACTACCATAAGCCTTTTCCGTCCAATCTGCGATCGTAGGAATATCTTCAGAAGAATAACCTGTAATTTCTGTCCAAGCATGATTAATTTGCACGATTGCACCGTCTTCAGCGTGCAAGATAATTGGCAGCGGAGAATCAATAATTGCGCGTCGGAAACGTTCTTCACTTTCTTGGAGAGAAATTTCTGCTTGTTTGCGATCGGTAATATCAAAAATTACGCCCAACATTCTCACAGCTTGCCCAGATCGATCGTAAATTCCTCGCCCTCTGGCAATTATCCAATGAACTGTGCCATCAGGATAAATTACCCGATGTTCTGTGTCATAATCTGTATGGTTTTCCAGTGCGTAATAAATCGCTGCTTCGACTCGCTCTAAATCTTCTGGATAAATGCGATCGCGCCAAGTTTCATAGTTAGCTTCCGCAGTCTGGGAATCTAAACCAAGCAACTGGAAAAGTTTACTGTTCCAGTGCAATTTATTTTCCGCCAAATGCCAAGCCCAATTCCCAATTTGGGCAAATTCTAATGTCAAACGCAGTTGTTCTTCACTTGTTTGTAAGTTTGCTTCGGCGCGTTTGCGATCGTCAATATCCCGATAGTAAACACCTAAACCTTCAGTTGAGGGATAAGCGTGAATTTCGTACCATCGCTGTCGCGTTTCGTAGAAATATTCAAAATGAACCGGAATTAGATCGGTCATTGCTTGGCGATATTTCTCTTCACAGATAGTGCCAACTGCTCCTGACCATACTTGCCAATGATCTTTACCAATTAGTTCCTCTGCTGACACCTGGTTAATCCTAGCCGTCATTTGGTTAACGTAGGTGATTTGCCAATTGCGATCGAGTGCCACATAAGCATCACTCATGCTTTCCAAAATGTTAATCACTCGCTGTTCGCTTTGCTTTAAGGCAAATTCGGCTTCTTTACGAGCCGTGATCACTTCGGTAAACAGAATTATGCCACCGATCGCCCCCGTTTGTTCGTACCAAGGACGCACTTCCCATTTCAACCAATCAATTTTGCCATCAGCACGAATAAATTCATCTTCTTCACAACTTTCTACTGCACCCGCTAAACATCTTTGATGAACTTCTTTCCAATCTTGCGGAATTTCGGGAAACACTTCATAGTGAGAACGCCCAATAATATTTTGTTCTCCTAATCGATAATCTCTTAACCAACTTTGGCTAACGATGATGTACCGCATTTCAGTGTCGAATACCGCAGCTGGAATTGAAGTATGTTCTACGAAGAATCGCAACAGCCATTCTCGATATTTTAAGGCGGCTTCGGTTTGTTTGCGATCGCTAATATCCTTAATTACTCCTATTAAACCAATTACATTTCCATCGTTATCTCGCCAAGGGCTTTTTGTCGAAAGATAAGTTTTCTCAGTTTTATTCTTTAATATTTCCTCTTCAATTTCCTGACTTTCCCCCAATTCCATAATCTGATTATCAGTTTCTTTCAACTTTTGAGCTATTGCTGGTGCAAACAGATCGTCATCATTCAATCCTAAAATTTCTTCCCTAGACTTACCGAGATCTCTACACATTGCCGAGTTAACAATAACATAGTGTCCCGATCGATCTTTGACAAATAATGAATCGGAAATTCCTTCAATGACCGAGGACAATAATTGATAACTCTCCTGTAACCTATGATTTGCCTTTGTCAATTCTTTTGTTCGTTCTGCCACACGGTTTTCTAGTTCTTCATAAGATTGGCGTAGGGCTAAATCAGTTCTTCGTTGTTTTAAATCCAGCTTATTTAGAAATCTTGCATTCCACCAGGTAACACCGCCTAAAAGTAAAATATTAACGATACTCCGACAGATAATACCAACTTCCATTGGCATAAAATTAGAACGATAAGTTAATATCTGAAAACCTCCCAAAATTAAGGGAATCCCAATCACAAATGGCAACAAGCAACGGGCAGCTATCCCCCCAGCATTAGGACTAGTGATTACTTTTAACCAACCTTGTTCAGGATCGGCAAACAAAATCCCCAGAGATAAAATGCAAAAAGCAATAACTGCTGCCAGTGCAATACTTTCACCGGAAAACAAAGTGTAAAAATGCTGAACTTGATAAATATAACCAATTAGTCCCAGAAGGGAAATTAAGAAACTACAAAAAGCGAATCCTTGAGCTAAACTGTAAATGCGCCGATTTAATAAGATTAAAGCTGCACTTAACATGAGGAATTTTAACGCTGCTGACATCGCTATTCGCCCCGGATATTCATAGCCAATCTGAGGAGTGAAATCTTTAATCAGTAGTTCATCAATTCCCAAGTTAATATTAAATAAAAACTGAATTAATGCCAGCGAAGCTATGCAAGCAACTAGAATGGCAAGTTGATGAGAAAGCGATCGCTTCCAACGTGGATAACTGCCATTTTCCCGATTATATTCATGCCAAAACCATAAAGAAGCACCACTCAAAATAAACGCCAAAGCTGCATTTACTCTCATCGGCACTATTCCGGGAAATATGCTGGTAAGCAATTCAATTTTAAATAGCCAACCAACAATTACAATACAGCCAATTATTGCAGTGATTAAGCTAGAATATTTTGAGAGCGATACAGCTACGCTACGCTGATGCGATCGAACTTTCTGCAAATTCATAAGCCAAAACCAGAATCAGTAATAAGAAAAAAACGACTGAAGTCGTCACAACAAAGTTAAAAAAAGGTTCGTTGTAGGGACTTTAGTCCTACTCTCCGACTGAAGTCGTAACTACAAACTTAAATGAAGAAGAATTTATCAAATTCTGTCTGGAGATTACTCTTTTAAACCTCTTTTTGTAATTGAGAAATTTCGGCGTATTCCTCCTGTAATTTTGCTAAAATTCGCGAATAAACGGGAATAATTTTTTGATAAACTGCCACGTTTTTAGCAATGGGTTGATGATGGTAAGTTAAGCCAATTTGTTGGCATACCTCCTCTAATTTAGTAATTTTTTTCAGGGCGTAAAGTCCTAAAATTGCCGCACCAAAACTAGAACTTTCGTAGATTTCGGGAACGCTGACAGGTTGATGAAAAACATCGGCTAAAATCTGTCGCCATAAACAGGAATTAGCAAAACCTCCAGAGGCGCGAATGCTGTTAATTTCGCCAGCGAAATCTTCTAAAGCTTGGAAAACTAAATATAGGTTATAGACAACTCCTTCTAACATGGAACGAACTAAATGTGCTTTGGTATGACGAAGAGAAAGTCCTACAAAACTACCTCTAGCATTAGCATCCCAAATTGGCGATCGCTCTCCGGTTAAATAAGGATGAAAAATTAATCCTTCCGATCCGGCTGGTGCTGTTTGCGCGATCGCTGTTAACATATCGTAAGGGTCTTGTCCGAGAGTTTTTGCAGTTAATACTTCAGCATCAGCTAAACGATCTCGTATCCATCTTAAAATAATCCCACCGTTATTAACTGCACCACCAATTACCCAATAGTTTTCGGTTAAAGCATAGCAAAACAATCGCTGTTGGGGATCGCAAGTTGGTCGATCGACAACAACTCGAATTGCGCCACTTGTACCTACTGTAACGGCAACTATTCCGGGTGCGATCGCCCCTACTCCCAAATTAGAAAGCACCCCATCAGCAGCACCAATTACTGTGGGAATATGCGCCGGAATTCCCATTGCTAAAGCGTATTCTTCCCGCAAAGATTGAAAAATATAAGTTGTCGGAACTAAGCGTGATAAATTCATTTCTGTAATCTGGGCAAGTTCCAATGCTTCTCGATCCCAATTTAACTGTTTTAAATTTAGTAACCCTGTAGTTGAAGCAATGGAATAATCAACCACATACTCGCCGAATAATTGATGAAAAACATACTCCTTAATCGAAATAAACTTAGCCGCCTTCGCAAAAATTTCCGGTTGTTCTTCCCGCAACCAAATAATTTTAATCAAAGGCGACATTGGATGAATCGGCGTTCCCGTGCGGAGATAAATTTCTTTTCCTTGCCTTTCTTCCTGAACAATTTTCGCCCATTTATTACTACGATTATCTGCCCAAGTAATACTTTTAGTCAACAATTTTCCTTGACTATCCACAGCAATTAAACTGTGCATCGCTGCACTAAAAGACAAGCAGAAAATCTCAGAAGGTTTAATTTTACTACTTTCAAACACCTGTTGAACTGTAGTAATTACTGCTGACAATATCGCTTCTGGTTCTTGTTCGGCGGCTCCGGGAACAGGTGTTAATAAAGGATAATCAACAGCGGCTCTCTGCAACATTTTACCAGTTTCCGTAAATAAAACTGATTTAGTGCTTGTAGTGCCAATATCAACAGCAATTATATAACTCATAGAGATTTTTTTTGAATCGCAGAGGACGCAGAGGACGCAGAGGAAAGAGAAGGAGAAGTTTGACTATTTATTTGCCGGAAACTTGATAATTAGGTTGTAGTTAATTTTAGCCGATTTGTAATATCCTCTGCTTTTAAGTTATATAAAGCATCAAGAAAATTGAGTTGCAAACTACCAGGCCCAACCGATCGTTCTGCTGCTATTTCTCCGGCAATTCCCATGATTGCCATAGCATGAGTAGCGGCAATAGTAGCATCAGCATTCACTGCTTGAAAAGCAGCAATTAAGGCAGTAGCAGTACAACCCATTCCAGTAACTTTTGACATCAGTGGATGCCCATTTTCAATTTGAAAAATTCGCTCTTGACTAACCACAAAATCAATTGCACCACTAATAACGATCGTGCATTGATAAAGGTTTGCTAGAGTTTGAGCAACACTCACAACTGTTTGGGAATCTTGAGTGCTATCTACTCCTTTAGTGGTGATGTTTTGATTAGCAATAGCAGCAATTTCACTAGCATTACCACGAATTACAGTTGGTGTCGCTATATTTAATAGTTTCTTTGTAGTTTCGGTGCGATAAATTGTGGCACCTGCACCCACCGGATCAAATATTATCGGTTTGTTAAGTTTTTTCGCAGTGAACATCGCTTTGTGCATTGCGGCAATCCAATCATCATTTAAAGTGCCAATATTGATCACTAAAGCTGCTGCTAAATTTACCATTTCTTCGACTTCATTTGAGGCGTGCGCCATTACCGGAGAAGCACCTAAAGCTAAGAGAGCATTAGCGGTATTATTCATCACTACGTAATTAGTGATGTTATGAATGAGAGGTTTTGTTTCTCGAATGGAAATTAAATCTTGCCAGATAGTTTGTGCTAAATGATTCATAGTCAACCACTGTAGTTTTATACTTACTTTGCCACAACTGGTTTATGCTAAGACTTCTTCCCTAGTTTTTCCCGATTTATATATAAATTTACAAGTGTTCTGTTTCAGCAGCAGTGAACATCATAAAGAAATTTATTTGCTCACCAGTTAATTAACTTAGTAAATTTATCTGATGCGCTAAACACAAGATTAAATTATGGAGGAGCTAAGTTATGCAATCTACCTATTCGGAATATCCTGAAGCTTTCCCTCAGTTTAATAATTCAGTTAATTCTCAAAACCAACAAATTGTGGGATTCTCGCAAGCAAATTCTCTAAATTTAGCTGAAGGAAACACAATTTCTATTCCTCCAGTAGGAATTGTACCTCTCGTTTTAGTTTTAGGGGTGACTGCTTACCAACAATATCGCGCTTTCGTGAGACGACAAAGAGTTCAACTATTGGAAAGAATCTGGCAATTAAGTCCTGAAGATACAGTTGGGTGAAAAGGAGAGTAACGATGTTTTCTGAGTTTTCTGAGCAGGGTTATGTTTTAGTTTTGGGCAATATTTTCCAATACAAACCGACTCTGAAATTAGGCAGTAGTGGTGCTGAAGTCGTAGAACTACAAAAGTTGTTATTACGCTGGAAAGCACTGCTAGGTTCTCGGCAGGCGGAACGTCAATTTCACAATGCAAAATTGCATAAAGGCAAGTTCGATCGCGCAATGAAAATGATGGTAGAAGAATTCCAAGAAGTGATGTTTTTGCCTGTAAATGGTGTGGTAGATATTTTTACTTGGCAAGCACTTTATGCGGGATCGCCGATTCATTTGCCGAAGCTAAAAAGAGGTAGCAAGGGAGAAATTGTTAAAGCGTTACAAAAAGCGTTATTAAAGACTGGTGATTATTTGTATGATAGTCCGCTTGATGGCATTTTCAGTTCTGTAACTGAGTGGGCGGTAAGACATTTTCAGCGGCGAATGGGAATTACAGTTGATGGAATTGTCGGTTTTGAAACTTGGGATACTTTGAGCAAAATTTTACTAGCTGTAACGCATCAGCATTTGCCTGTGGTGAGAAGCATAGATTTAAGTCAAATTTGGTACGTGCTTTCGGAAAATCATCATGATTTAGCTTTGGAAATGGCGATCGCGCGATCGCTCTCTCCCGAAACTAACTTCACTCGTTACTATTACAATCGAGTAGACTTAAACGATGATGGAAAAAACGAAGTCATTGTTTATTTAGTGACAGCAGATACTAGTAATAGTAAAGAATATCCCATCCTAATTTTCCAACCAGAAGGCAAAGGTTATCGCTTAATTTCACACCTTGGTTATGGTGCTGCGCCGATCGTTGTCACTGAACAAATGAGTTACGGATGGAAAGATATTGTGATTCATTCCAAACATCAAGGCGAGTCAAATTATTGGTTTGCTCAGTTTGACGGCGAACAGTATTTAGGCGGTGCTCATAGCGGACGTTCTTACGAAGTACCGACTAATATCGCTATCTCCGGGATGGCTTATATTGCCGATGAAATTACTCTTGATTCTGGCTTAGAATTAGAAAATTACCATGCAGATTCTTGGCTAGAATAAATTGAATTAAAGTTGGCATTGATGACTTATTTTCTGGAATTTCCAGACTAATACAATGAACAACGAACAAGCTAGAAATCCTGATTATCCTAAAAATTGGAATCAGGAAACTCAGGCTTCTTGGAATAGCAATGCTTTAAATTGGGATGCTAAAATGGGGGATGATGGCAATGATTTTCATCGCCTGTTAGTTCGTCCTGCTACAGAAAGATTGCTGGGAGTAAAAGTTGGCGATCGCATTTTAGACATCGGTTGTGGAAATGGCATATTTAGCCGACGATTAGCGAGTTTAGGTGCAAAAGTAGTAGGAATTGATTTTTCTGAACAATTAATTGCTTGTGCGATTGGGCGAACTCAAGCACAAGATGCGATCGCTTATCAAGTTCTAGACGCTACCAATGAAACAGCTTTATTAGAATTAGGTGAAAACAGTTTTGATGCTGCTATATCGGCAATGACGTTAATGGATATGGCAGAAATTGCACCTTTATTTCGGGCGCTAACTAAATTACTAAAACCACAAGGTTGCTTTGTTTTTTCTGTGATGCACCCTTGTTTTAACAACCCTCATATTAGTATGGTTGCAGAAGAAACAGAAAGCAATGGTGAAATTGAAACTCGCTGTTCTATCAAAGTAGAAAAATATTTGCAACCTACCGTTACTTACGGATTAGCACTTCGCAATCAACCAAAACCACATATCTATTTTCATCGACCAATTAATCTACTTTTGGGTGAAGCTTTTCGAGTAGGATTCGTGTTAGATGGATTAGAGGAACCTGCATTTCCAGCTGACTACCCAAATAACTATTTACTGAGTTGGGGTGGTAATTTTAGCGAAATTCCGCCTGTATTGGTGGTGCGACTAAAATTGTTAGCGGCTTAACATTGGCAGGACTTACGCAGCAAATCTAAATATGGTGGTATAGTGCGTTCTGCGATCGCTAAACACCCGACAGAGGCTTGGCGTAAGCCCTGATTTTTTGTGCAGTAGTAGTTAATTAAAATGCACGATGTATACTCTCCAAAAATTCTCGATTACTTCAGAAATTAGGGCAACTCTACGGTTAGGAATTCCTCTAGCAGCAGCACAGTTAGCGCAAAGTTTAACAGCATTTGTCGATACAGTAATGATGGGCTTATTAGGAAGTCAAACTATTGCTGCTGGTGGTTTAGGTGCTGTTACTTTTACCATCTTACTACTTGTTAGTTCCGCAATTGTTTCTGCGGTTAGTCCGTTAGTAGCAGAAGCTTATGGTGCGAATCAAATTCAAATGGTGAAATGTGTAGTTCGCCAAGGTTTGTGGTTAGCAATTATTTTCGGAATTCCGATTAGTTTAATCGTTTTTTATGGAAAATCACTTTTGCTATTATTTGGACAAGATGCCAATACTGTAGCAATAACAGAAAAGTATTTGCAAGCGATCGCCTGGGGCGTTGTACCAGCTATAGCTTTTGCAGTACTAAGAAACTTTGTTTCTGGCGTTTCTCAACCTCGCCCAATTATGGTAATAGTAATTTGTGGCACCTTCTTAAACATCGCTGCAAACTATGTTTTGATGTTTGGTAAATTAGGATTACCAGCATTAGGATTAGCGGGAATTGGTTGGGGAAGTACGCTATCTTTTTGGAGTATGTTGATTGCTCTGATCGTTTACATCAACAGCGAAGCAACTTTGAAAAAATATAACGTATTTTCCAAACTTCACCAATTTAACAAACAAGTATTTGGCGAAATATTGCACATAGGATTACCAATTGGTATGTTAACTGCTGTAGAAGCAGGATTATTTACTGTGACAACATTCATCATGGGAATGTTAGGAACAACCACCTTAGCAGCACATCAAATCGCCTTACAAACCGCAGCTACAACCTTCACAGTTGCTTTGGGAATTTCCTTTGCTACTACTGTTCGTGTCGGACAAGAAGTAGGTCAAAAGAATGTCAAAGGTTCCCGTTTAGCCGGGTATGTTGGTATTAGCTTGGGAGGAATATTCATGGCATTTATGGGCATTTTATTTTGGCTAATGCCAGAAACAATAGTTTCCCTTTATCTTGATATTAATAATCCTGCAAATACCGAGGTTGTCAACCAAGCAAAAGCATTGTTAAAAGTAGCTGCATTCTTTCAAATAGCCGATGGAATTCAAGTTACTGCTGTCGGCGCTTTGCGAGGATTAAAAGATACCAGAATACCCATGTTAATTGGCATTTTCGCCTATTGGTGTATTGGGTTAACTAGCGGCTATTTACTAGGTTTAAAACTCGGTTTTGGCGGCGTAGGACTTTGGTGGGGTTTAGCACTTGGTTTAGCAGTAGCATCAATTATTTTAACTTGGCGTTTCAGTGTAGTTAAAGTCAAGTAAAAAGCGGAAGTTGTAGGGTGAGTCAGACCATAAATTCAGTTGATAGCATTAGAGTTTTAGCTTCTGACGCACCCTACTAATTAAAGTCAAGTAAAAAGCGGAAGTTGTAGGGTGCGTCAGACCATAAATTTAGTTGATAGCATTAGAGTTTTAGCTTCTGACGCACCCTACTAATTATGGTCTTCCTTACTCAAAAAATAAAACTTAATTGTATAGGTTCTTGGGGAATTAGAGTAGAATCATAATTCAAAATAAACACCTCCTTCCCCTTATAACGTTCCCCCTTAAAATTCTCGGCTTTTTTCTCACCCTTTTTCTGATCGTCAGTTCTATTAATTGTGTAATTCCACTCTCGATCGTGCATTTCCATCGCCCATTCATACAATTCTCTAACTTCCGGGCTATTATCATAAGTAATCAGAAACTTAATTCTATCCTTGTGTTCCTTCAGTATTTCAGATAATCTATAGTGATCGTTTCGGCAAAAAGAATGAGTGTAAAATTTATCTTGATCGGCATTAAAATAAGGAGGATCGATAAACAAAAAAGCATCATCAGGAACAGTTTTAATAACTTCGGAAAAATCCCAACAAGTTAACTGAACATTTTGCAGTTTTTCCGAAGTGCGGCGAATATTTCTGGGCCAATTTTCCGGGCGCATACTATACTTATCACCATATCCCCAATAACAGTTTTGTGGCTTCATTATCCCTGAGTATGAGGTACGATTTAGATAAAACCATCTGGCTGCTGCTTCTAATTTGTTTTGCGGGATAAACTCATTTTTATAATAAGCGTGTCTTTCTTTTGTTGCTTGTTCTCCTGCTAAATAATTGATTAATTGTTCGGGTCGATCGCGAATGATTAAATATGTATTTACTAGTGCTTCGTCAATATCGTTAAGCCAATTGTTTTTCACCTTTGATTTGGCAAAAAATATCGAACTTCCACCAGCAAAAGGTTCTACATAATGGGAGTGAAGGGGAATGTGTTTTAAGATGAGATTTCGGGCGTAAAATTTGCCGCCTGCATAACGGAATGGGGAATTTATAGATTGATTCATTGTTGCGAAATTTGAGGAATTAAACCACAGATGAGACACAGATGAACACAGATGAACACAGATGGAATAACTGATTTGTGCCAGATATACCTTATTTATAGTATATCCTTTAAATCTCTTAGGTAAAAGGTGAAATTTACACCAAAAGACTGCTCTAACATCTGTGTTCATCTGTGTTTATCTGTGGATATCTGTGGTAAAAAAACCTAAATTTTGCGCTATCCTCTGAGTAATCGTAGTCCACTTAATGTTACTAAGACTGTCGATCCTTCATGTCCAATTACACCTATGGGTAAGGTGATATTTCCGGCGAAGTTAGCTATTAGTAAGAGGACAATGAAAGTTAAGGCGAAGATGATGTTTTGTTTAACTACTGTTTGCGATCGCCTTCCTAATTCTACCGCAGTGGCAATCTTTTCTAAGCGATCGGTCATTAATACAATATCAGCAGTTTCTAGCGCCACATCGCTACCTGCTGCACCCATCGCTATTCCTACTGTTGCTTGTGCTAAAGCGGGTGCATCGTTAATACCATCACCTACCATTGCTACTGCACCATATTGCTTTTGTAGTTGACGGATTAAATATAGTTTATCTTCTGGTAATAACTCAGCTTTGACTTCGGAAATACCGACTGCTTGGGCGACACTTTCCGCCGTTTCTTTATTGTCACCTGTGAGCATAATTAAATGTTCGATGCCGAGTTTTTTCAGAGATGCGATCGCACTAACAGCATTTACTCTCACTTGATCTGCAATCACAATTAATCCTAAAACTTCATTGTCACAAATTACCCAAACTACAGTTTTTCCTGTTTGTTGAAACTCTCTTGCTTGCTTAATTAACTCTGGATGTAATTCAGGAATTAAAAACTGGACAAAATTTAAATTACCAACTACAATTGATTGAGAATTTAATTGACCTTTGATTCCTTGTCCGGGATGTGCTTGAACTTCGCTAACAGTTGGAATCGTCATTTGTTCAGCAGCGAAACGGCAAATTGCTTGTCCAATTGGATGTTCAGAATATGACTCTAACGCCGCCGCTATTTGTAAAACTTCTGTTTCTGATTTCCCGGAAGCAGCAATAATAGTGTAAACTTCTGGTTGTCCAGTGGTGAGAGTTCCGGTTTTGTCGAAAGCGATCGCCTTTACCCGTCCAATTAACTCTAACTGCGCTCCATTTTTAAACAAAATTCCCTGTCTTGCACCATTAGAAATTCCCGAAAGTAAAGTTGGCATAATCGCCGCCATTAACGCACAGGGAGAAGCAACAACTAAAAAAATTAATGCTCGATAAATAGTAGTTTCCCAATTCCAATCTCCCAAAAATGGCGGTAAAATTGCCAGCAAAATACCTACAATTACTACAATTTTAGCATAACCTCGCTCAAATTTTTCGATAAATTGTTGCGAAGGAGGCGTTTCATTTTGTGCCTGTTCTACCAAACGAATTACTCGTTGAATTAAACTACTTTCAGGTGGTTGTTCTAAGCGCAATTTTAACGCCCCATTACCGTTTAAAGTTCCCGCAAAAACTTCATCGCCAATCGTTTTGTCTACCGGAATAGATTCCCCAGTAATTGCAGCTTGATTAATAGTGCTGTAACCTTCGATAATTACCGCATCAACTGGGATTAATTCACCAGGTTTAACTAATATTCGATCGCCTATTGCTAAATTAGCGATCGCCACCTCCACTTCCCCACCTTTTTGTAATACCCTAGCAGTATCAGAAGTTAAACTCATCAAACTACGAATACTGCGTTCCGTTCGTCGCATTGCGTAACTTTCCAGCGCCCCACTAATCGCAAAAATCAGAATCAAAATTGCCCCATCAATTATTAAATGATATTCTCTTTGCCACAATCCCAAACCAGCTGCCCCCAAAGCTGCCACAATCATTAAAAGGTCTACATCTAATTCCTTTTCTTCAAACAAAGTAGTCAAACCTTCACGGGCACTTTCGTAACCTCCAATCACATAAGCAGCAGGTAAAATCAAAAGCGCCAATCCCACCCAATTAAGATGTAGTGCTAACCAACCAAAGCTAACTAAAATTGCACATAAAATAGCTGCCATTGCATCAGAATTTTCCCGACTCCATGACAAAAAACGAGATTGCGGCAAATTAAGAGAGTTAAGCATAAAAACATACAAAGCGACTCCCTTAGCTTAAACCTTGACATTAATGTTAAAGTCAAGCTATTGCCTGTATTGTAGAGACGTTGTATACAACGTCTCTACAAGGTTTCTGGTTTCATAAGATAAAGTAGTGAATATTCGATCGCACTTTTCGAGCAAAAAACCATGCTCACCACCACAAACTACCAAATCCTCTGGGAAAAACTACCAGATGATTACATATTGCCAAACGATCCAGTGGACAACATCAATCAACCTTCCCTAGCAGCGGCGCTAACAGAGAGTTTACAACTTTCTGGAAGATTACCAGACACCGCCCTTACCGCTACCAACTACGGAATTTGTGCCACCGTCAATGGTAAAATTGTCGTCAAAGCACCAGACTGGGCATACATTTCTCGCATTACCGTTCCCCGCGAACAAGTCAATCGGAGTTACACCCCCCAACTTCAAGGAGAAATTCCGACAATAGTAATGGAGTTTCTGTCAGACACCGAAGGCGGAGAATATTCAATTAAAGAAACCTATCCCCCTGGCAAATTCTTCTTTTACGAACGCATTTTGCAAATTCCCAATTATGCCATTTTCGAGCCCCAAGCAGGAACTCTTGAACTCTATCGTTTGAACGATGAAAAAAAATATAAGTTGCAATCTCCCAATGAACAAAATCGTTTTTGGATACCAGAAATGCAGCTATTTTTAGGAGTTTGGCAAGGAAATCGAGAAAATCGCCATAGCTTTTGGTTACGTTGGTGGAATGAACAAGGTAACTTACTTCTTTGGGGTAGTGAAATAGTAGAACAAGAACGCCAACGCACCGAACAAGAACGCCAACGAGTAGAACGTCTTGCAGCACAATTAAGAGCAGCAGGTATCGAACCAGAACTATGATTAGAAAAGCAGAAAAGCAGAAGTCTAGGGTGGAGGAAAACTCTGTAGGGGCGGGTTTAGCAGAAAATCCTGTCAGCAAAACAGAAGAATCAACAACAAAACCCGCCCCGACAAATTCTCTAAGGGCGGGTTTATCTATATATTCTGTTGGGGTTGTTAACTCAATGGAAAAACCCGCCCCTACAAGTCAAAATTCTCCCAATCCCAATAATCTCACAATTCACGAACTCACCCAATTAGTTGGCGATGAAGTGACACCGCGAATGGTGCGACATTATCATCAATTAGGGTTAATGCCGCAACCTGTACGATCGCCCAGCAATTATCGTTTATATTCAGAACAAGATGTCCAAAGACTCAAAAGAATTGTGGCATTAAAACGCCAAGGTTTTCAATTATCTCACATTCACAAACTATTAGAAGTAGAACCAGAATCCGAAAAAGAAACCTTAATGACGCAGTTACAGCAACAATATCGCACAGTAATGCAACAAATTACTCAACTGCGACAAACAGCGACAGCATTAGAAGGTTTAATCGGAAGAGATCAAGATTGTGAAATTGTGCAATCAGAAGCTTTATCGCAACTGAAACAATTAGAAGTAGAAGCGCAAGTTGGGTTAAGCGGATTAGAATTACTGTGGAATAATTTAGATGCAGAAGTTCACGCTCATCCCGAAGCATTTCAAGAATCACTACAAAGATTATTACCTGATTTGAGCGATCGATCTGAAATAGAAATAGATTTACTTTCCCAATTAGTATTAGCTTGTGGAGATGTTAGCTTAGTTCCCTTTGTGTGCTTAAGTAAATCACCCGAACAAAACGCGATCGCAGCGGCGCGTCAAGCATTAAAAACTGGTTGTGCGATCGTTGCAGATACAACAATGGTAGCAACATCATTAGATCGAACAAGATTAACTCATTTAAGTTGTCGAGTTGAAACACTAATTGATAATCCTCACATTCACAACGCCACCGAAGTAGAAGAAGAATTTTGGCGCAATCATCCCTTACAAGAAAAAGTAAACCAATTACCCAAAGGTTGCATTATTGTAATTGGTTATGCTCCTTCCATGTTAATAGCAATTAGTGAAGCAGTGAACAAAGGCGCAATAAATCCAGCTTTAATTATTGGAATGCCGATCGGATTTAGTCACGCCCCAGCTGCCAAACGCCAACTAATGAAATCTGCTATTCCTTATATTACGATAAAAGGTACGATCGGCGGCGGTTTACTTGCCGCAACAACACTTAATAGTTTAGTCGCTTCGCTACTCTCAAAACCTGACTGTCATTGTTATTTAAAAAAGGGGACTGGGGACTAGGGACTGGGTACTGGGGAAGATTATTACCCTACAGAAAGGCTACGCTTACATCTGCGTTCATCTGCGTTTATCTGCTTTCATCTGCGTTTAAAAAATCATATTTCTAGAACTTACGCACTCAGATCCCCCAACCCCCTTACCAAGGGGGCTTGAGAAATTCCCCCCTTTGGTAAGGGGGGCTAGGGGGGATCGAGGTTTCAGGCTGAGAGTGCGTAAGTCCTAATTTCTGTAAAATCCTACAACAATCGCAACTGACCATCAGTTTCTATTCCCGAAACCTCCCAATCTTCGTCATTTTCCCCTAATAAACTTTGCGCCGCTTCCATCATTTCTGTAGCAAGATCTCGTAAATCTTCTCGATTATCTAAATAAGTTTTTAGTGCTTCTAAAGGAGTCATACTAGCACTAGAAGTTAGTTCTGGTAAACGAGGTTTGGCTAATTGACTGACTAATTCTGCTTGAATTGTATAACTATGAGCTTCAGTTAAAGCTTGATGTAAAGACGCAGTATCAATTAAGTCTAATTGTTCCGATCGCAACTTATAAATCAACCTCACTACCGCATCTTTGATTTCCTTTTTGCCGATCGCCTTTACAATACCCTCTTGCGGATCTTCAGCTTTCGATACATCAACTTCGATCGTACAAAAAGACCGCACAGGTAAAGGACAAAACTCCCACTCAGTATTCCCCTTTTCCAAATGAATCATCACATAACCTTTGTCTTCCTTTTCCTCGCTAAAATCTACCCTTTCAATACTTCCCGGATAAACCACAGGTGGATCGTTAGACTTGTTTAAATTTTGGTGTTTATGAACGTGACCTAACGCAACATAATCAAAACAAGGACGAGTTAAAAAAGATAGTGGAATTGTAAAACCTTTACCAACTGCTAATAACTTCTCTGCGCCTAAACTTGCGCGATCGACCATTAAATGCGCTAACATAATAGTCGGTAAATTAGGCTCTAAACGTCTAATTTCCCCCTCTAAAGCAGGTTCTAATTTCTTTATCAATAACTCATTAACGTCAGCTAAACATAACCCTTCCGTTTCCGGTCGAGTTAATAAAGCAGAACGAGTAATCCAAGGTAAAGTAACAATTTGAACCGCACCATTAGCAGTTTCAATACAATGAGTCTTTATCGTATCTCCAACAATAAACCCAGGTACTCCCAAAGTCCGATAAATTCCTAAACTTGCACCTCCCTGACCTTGGGAATGTTGGTCATGATTTCCTACTAACAAAACTGTCGGAATTTGAGCATCAACTAAGCGGCGAAACTGACTAGCAAACGCTTCTTTTACATAAGGTGGCGGCGTAGCATCAGGAAAAGCATCCCCACCAAATAATACTAAATTGACGGGTTCGGAAATTGCTCTGTCAATACACTTTTCCAACGTACTAACAAAATCTTCCAACCTTGTATTTAAACCCGTCTCTGGATTAATCTTCCCATGAGAAAACCCGCTTCCAATATGAATGTCAGATAAGTGCAGAACTTTAATCATTTTTGTCACTTGTCATTGGTCAATTGTCATATTGTAGGGTGCGTCAGACAGCTAACTTAAAATCATAGAAAAAACTTAAATATCTGACGCACCCTACATTCTTTTTTACAGAGATTTAATGACTAACTAAATGTGAATTCCACACTCAGTTTTACCAGTTCCGCGCCAACGTCCTGCACGTTCGTCTTCACCTTCTGCAACTGGTGTTGTGATTGGTTCGTCGCCAATACTGGGATATCCTTGATCGTGCAAAGGATTGTAGATCATTTTATGCTCAGCAGCATAAGCCCAGCTTAACTTGCGTGTCCAGTTCGCTAAAGGATTGACTTTAATCCGATTTTCTTTATCCTCTTCAAAAATGGGCATAGTGGCGCGAGTGGGCGCTTGGTCACGACGGCGACCAGTAATCCAAGCTACTGTTTCTAATTCCGCCAATCCTCTTTGTAAAGGTTCAATTTTGGTCAATTCGTGGAATTTTAGAATATCTGTATCCCAAAGTGCTTCCCCGTGTGCTGCGGCGAATTCTTCACGGGTGTTGATGTCGGGGATTTTATAAGTACGGAGATCTAAGTGGTAAATTTCGGTAGCTTTTTTAACTAGCTCTAATGTTTGAGGGAAATGGTATAAAGTGTCCAAAAATATTACTGGTACTGGATTTGCTGGCTTGAGTTCTCGATATAAAATATCGGTAATTACTAAGTCATCTACGTTAAAAGCACTAGTTTGAACGAAACCAGTGGGAATATTTTCGACGCACCAAGCGAGAATTTCGCTAGGATGGGCGTTTTCAAAGCGTTGATTTAGTTCGTCTAGGTTAAGTTGGCTAACTGCGACTTTCTGTGTTTCGGGAGTTTGAACCATGATAACTGTTGCCTATTCCTTGGGCTAATCTTTTATACTGTTAAGTTTACCCTATAAAGGCACATATTCCTATCGGGGATTAGAGATTTTTAAGTTAAGGATTTTTAAGTATTAATGCTTAAAACTAACACGAGTCGGGGACAGAATTGTACCATTCCTTAGATTTCCCATTTATGTTTAGCTAGGTTTAGCTGTGGTTTGATTCCCGAAAATAAGGCAAATGCGATTAATTATGTACAGCAAACCGGGTTGTCACTTGTGCGAAGGTTTGCAAGACAAACTGGAACAGGTGGAAGAAATTGATTTTGAGTTAGAGGTGCGGGATATTACCACTCGCGATGATTGGTTTGCGGCTTTTCAATATGAAATCCCGGTTTTATTTAGGGTGCGAGATGAAAACCTAGAGGTTGAGGAACCGCTTCCCCGCCCTTCGCCTCGTTGCTCAGTTTTACAATTGGAGCAAATGCTACAGAAGTATTTGGGCAATAATGGTTCACAATAATGCCCAATATCCCTTGTGAGGAGTTCCTGACATGAAGCTGAGAGAGATTTTGGCAAGCGTTCCCAACATTGTGCAGTCGCCTAACCATCCGGCTTTGGATGCGGAGGTGACTGGGTTGGCGACTAATTCCCATGCTTGCAAACCGGGAGATTTGTTTATCGGAATGCCGGGAACTAGGGTTGATGGGGGGGATTTTTGGCCCAGTGCGATCGCATCTGGCGCAGTCGCCGCTTTGGTTTCCCCTACAGCAGCCCAAAAAAAGGCGGAAGTAAGCGAAAAACCTTGCATTATTCCCGCTACTGATATGAACACAGCTTGCGCCCAAGTTGCAGCCGCTTTTTATGATTATCCCGCCCAAAAGCTGCAACTTGTTGGTGTCACGGGTACAAATGGCAAAACTACTACGACTCATTTAATCGAGTTTCTCTTAAGAGAAGCCCAAATTTCTACGGCTTTAATGGGAACTCTTTACGCCCGTTGGCAAGGTTTTGAACAAACGGCAATTCATACTACTCCTTTTGCTGTTGAGTTGCAGGAACAGCTAGCTTCAGCAGTAGCCGCTGGTTCAAAAATGGCAGTAATGGAAGTTAGTTCCCATGCTTTAGCCCAAGGTAGGGTGATGAATTGTCCTTTTGAGGTGGCGGTTTTCACTAATTTGACTCAGGATCACCTCGATTTTCACAAGGATATGGAAGATTATTTTGCAGCAAAGGCGCTGTTATTTAGTCCTGATTATCTCAAAGGTCGGGCAATTATTAATGCTGACGATCCTTTTGGAAAAAGACTGATTGCACAGTTGAGTTCGGAAAAAGTTTGGAGTTACAGCACTCAAGATCGAACTGCTGATTTGTGGGCGGATAATTTGCAGTATCAACCTGATGGGGTGCAGGGGATTTTACATACTCCGGTTGGTGAGACGGAATTTTCTTTGCCTTTGGTAGGTCAGTACAATTTATCTAATATGTTGGCGGCTGTGGGTGCGGCGTTACATTTGGGTTTGTCACTGGCGAAAATTGTTGAGCTTTTGCCTTTGTTTTCCGGTGTTCCAGGTAGAATGGAACGGGTACAAATTCAACCAAATCAGGATATCAGTGTGATTGTGGATTATGCTCATACTCCTGATAGTTTGGAGAATTTATTGAAGGCTTCTCGACCTTTTATTCCAGGGAAAATGATTTGCGTTTTTGGTTGTGGGGGCGATCGCGATCGCACTAAACGCCCAAAAATGGGTGGAATTGCCGCCCAATTAGCTGATAAAATTGTCGTAACTTCCGATAATCCCCGGACTGAAGATCCCGAAAAGATTTTGCAAGATATTTTAGCCGGAATTCCTACTTCAGTAAATCCCGCAGTCTTATGCGATCGCGCCTTAGCAATTCGCACTGCTATTTTAGAAGCTCAACCTGGTGATGGCGTGCTAATTGCTGGTAAAGGTCATGAGGATTATCAAATTTTGGGTACGGAAAAAATTCACTTTGACGATCGCGAACAAGCACGTTCCGCTTTAGCAGAACGCTTGAATAACTAACCTCTCAACAGGAAAAATGTGGTCAAGACAGGGGGAATTTTTCCCCATTATTAACAGCGTTTTGACCGCATTCCCCAAAATAGTTCCTATTTTCTGAATATCTGATGAATTACTAACGGCTATCGGTCTAAAGCGAGATATTTTACTGAGAAAAGGTAACAGCCAACAGATTTGCCTGGGTAATGCTTGATAGTCTTACTAACTTTTCGTCTAATTTATTACCCAAATAATTTTAACTGGTTAATTTACATTATTTACATCTAATAATTATACCATTATTTATCATATAATAATTTAATGTTTCTGTAAAGCTTTGTTGTAGTTTATGTTAGTAAATACTTACTTAATTCTCGTGGTTCTATGTATATTTATTGATATTAATTAGTTTATATTAACAAGCTTAATTGTTTATTAAGAATCATAAATTTTTGCAGTAGTTCATCCACAAAAAGTTATATAAAAGAAATTAGATTTTGATTACCTATATTAAATATTGCTCTCAAGGAACTAGGATGACTACCAACAATGTAGCGGCTAATAAACTAAGTGACCAGTTGACAAATCTGATTCAAAATCAATTTAGTGGCAGACTAGATATCCAGGGAGTAATCACTACTTGGAGTCTTTACTTTTGTCTTGGTCGCTTAGTTTGGACTTCCGGGGGCTGTCATGTCAATAGACGTTGGTACAGGCATTTGAGCCAATATCTAAGCCAAGTATCTGCTGATGATATTCGACTTCGGCAAGGAGAAATCACTCCATATTGGGAATATTTAGTATTAATTGTGTTGGTAAAACGGCAGAAAATTACCGGAGAGCAAGCGGTAGCGGTAATCAAAAGTGCTGTATCAGAAGTATTATTCGATATTCTTCAGCAAGAAGAGAAAGCACCTTTAGCTTTTAGTATCGATCAACAAGAAGTTTTAGATGCCTCTCTTACTTTAATAAATCCCGAAAAAGCACTTAGGGAAACGCTGGAACTATGGCAAGATTGGACGAAAGCTGGGTTAACAAATATATCGCCTAACTTAGCTCCGGTAATTAAGCAAGCTGAGGAATTAAAACAATTAGCTTCGCCGAAAGTTTATGAAACCTTGATCAAGGTAGCCAATGGTAAACGCACAATTAGGGATGTGGCAGTTTTTATTAAGCAAGATACATTAACGGTCATGCGATCGCTAGTTCCTTATATTCGCAAAAAAGTCATTGGACTAACAGAAATCCCCGATGCACCCAAGCCAACCCTCTCCATAACTGCACCCCCACCGCCAACAGCGAGGGTAGAAACAGTAACAATACCTAATCCACCCGGACAAACCGCGATTCAAACCACATCACCACCGAAAACTGCACCACCGAAAACTGCGCCACCTGCGCCAACGCCACCTCCATCATTAAATAAACCATTAGTAGCTTACGTAGAGGATAGCGAAATCGACTGTCAAATTATGCAAGGATTAGTCAGCAAAGCAGGTTATGGTTTTGTGAGTATTAGAGATTCCATTCAAGCTTTACCACTTTTGCTGCAACATAAACCAGATTTAATCTTTTTAGATTTAGTTATGCCAGTAGCTAATGGGTACGAAATTTGTACTCAAATTCGGCGGATTTCCAACTTTAAAAATATTCCAGTGATTATTGTTACAGGAAATGATGGAATAGTCGATCGGGTACGAGCCAAACTAGCAGGTGCTTCCGACTTTTTATCTAAGCCAGTGGGAGAAAACAAAGTATTACCTGTGTTGCAGAAATATCTAAATTCAGCATCATCTTTTTCACCAAATGAAGGCTCAAATCAATCCTTGGGCTATCAGCCTTCTTGATTTGCTAATCAATTAGAGGACAGCAGAATTTGTGCAGTTGGGATTAGTTACAAAAGCGATCGCCGATCGGTAATTAAACCAGCTGCAACAACTAAAGTTAAAACCAAATTATTACTCTCACCAAAGAGGAATCTATGAGTACTGTATTACTAGTTGAAGATAGTACAACCGACATGGAAATTATGAGCCGCTATTTGCAACAATTAGGCTTTTCAGTGGTGCTTGCTAAAAGTAGCGAAGAAGCGCAAAGCAAACTAGAATTACAAAAGCCTAATTTAATTATCCTTGATGTAATTCTGCCAGGTCAAAGTGGTTTTGAACTATGTCGAGAAATCAAAACTAATCCAGATACAAGTCAGATTCCTGTAGTAATCTGCTCAACCAAAGACACAGATGTTGATAAGCTCTGGGGCAGTATGCTGGGTGCAGATGCTTATCTACCTAAACCAGTACAAGCTAATGAACTAGTACGAACAATTCGGCAGTTCATTAAATAGTTATTTGTTTGTTTGGGAAAGTTACAGCACATAATTAACAATCAATTAATAAAGAAGATGATAGATAATGCCAAACAGGTTTCCGCCCTGACTCGCGTAAATTCCCCTACTAATATAACCAAAAATTCTCCGCCAGTAGGGGAAAAATTCTTGCGTTTTCAACTAGGGGAAGAAGGTATAGGTTTGCTACCTTTAAATGTGATCAAACAAGTGATGCAGGTATCAGTAGCAGAGATTTTAACAGTTCCCCAAATGCCAGCTTGTGTCTTAGGAATTTACAACTGGCGTGGCGAAATGCTGTGGATGGTTGATATTGGTAAATTTATGGGATTTCCCAATTTAGCCACCGGGGGTTTAGAAAATTTAATGGCGATCGCTATTCAAGTTGAGGATCAGTATTTAGGTTTAATTGTGCAACAAATCAATGATATCGAGTTGCACGACTTAAATCAGGTAAATATGCCTTCTTTAGGTTTATTTTCTCCAGAAATATTGCCTTATTTAGAGGGCTACTTAATAGGAGCAGATAAAGAAGTGTTGATGGTGCTTAATGGTGAAGCGATCGCTCAAGCTCCGCTGTGGCAGTTAAATCGATAAGTTAGAAAAAGTTTTGTTGATTTTGTTGATTTCTGTCTGTATTTCGGGAATCATAAAATTAGAGAAAATAATTTCCTTCCTCAGACATCATTATTTGATGTTTTTCAGAAATAACTGTCAACCCCATAGAATCAGAAATAAAGATTCGGCAGTAATTAAAATCATCAGGGTCATTTTCTCATCTGCTTATGCAGTAAGAATAGGAAATTTCAATTTTGAATTAACCAACTCAAAAAAGAGACTTCTAATTAACAATTAACAATTACCCATAGTTGCAAAAATGACTACACATTATCAGCCCAAACCAAGCCAACAAATTAACGCTGCGCCCAATGGCAACAAAACCAATGGTGGTTCACCTATAAAAATAATAGCTTCAGCTGTAACCAGTTTAAAATCCGATATAGAAAAAACTTCCCTTTGGGATGCTCCAGAAGTCACGGAAAAAATGCAGAAGCTAGAAAGTTTAGTTGCCACAGTCGATCAGAAATTTAAAGTCAGCTGGGAAGCTAGCGTGCAAGCAAAATTCAAGCTGGAAAGAGAGAAAATTTTAGAGATTGTTTCTCAAATTCGCCAGGGTGTAGACTTTGAAAATAAGCTGAAAATTGCGGTTACGGAACTGCGGGAAAACTTAGGATGCGATCGCCTACTCGTCTATCGCTTTGACAGCGAAAATTATGGCGTAATTATGGCAGAAGCAATGGAATTAGAATTAACTCCATTGTTAGGAAAACCATTAGAAAGTCATTATTTTGGTGCCGATCGATCGGCGGAATATTTTACTACAGCAGTATTGCTAGCAGGTGACACATCCAGCGACGAATTTACCCCGCAACAAAAGCAACAATGGGAAAAATTACAAATTAAATCTTACCTAACAGTACCCTTAATTGTTGGGCAACAAGTTTGGGGATTACTAATAGCATTGCAGCATCAAGAGAATCGTCATTGGCAAGAAACTGAGTGCCAAACTCTTTATCAAGTAGGGACAGAAATTCTAGTTCACCTACAACAATCAGAATATCGTTGGCAATTAACAGTTCAGCCAGAACAAGAGCGAGTTTTAAATAATGTACTCCTGCGAATTCGCCAATCTCAAAATTTAGATGCTTTATTTAAAGCTACTTGTCGAGAGGTGCGACAATTACTAAATACCGATCGCGTTTCCGTATTCCAATTCATCCCCGGAAAAGACTTCAACGAAGGGCAATTTATCGCTGAAGATTTGCGCCAAGGAATCTCTTCCGAATTAGGAAATATCTTTGCTGATAGCCGCTTTGGTAAAGATTTCGCACCTTTATATCGCCAAGGTAGAATTCAAGCCGTTTCTGATGTTTACACTTCGGGATTATCAGAATGTCACATTGAACAATTATTGAATTTCCAAATTCGCGCCAACTTAATTGTTCCTTTAATGAAAGGCGAAGAACTTTGGGGATTACTTTGCATTCACCAATGTACTAAACCCCACAAATGGCAAAATTATGAAATTGAATTTGTCAAGCGAGTCGCCGCCCAATTTGGTATCGCTTTAGATCAAGCAGAATACCTAGAACAACTACATGAAAAAACCGAGAGATTAGCAATTGTAGCTGAACGGGAAAAGAACTTTATCCAAATTATTGGAAAAGTTGGTAAATCAATTGCGGAACAAGTTCAACAGATGCGAAATATGGAGTCCATTTTCACATCTACATCTCAACAAATCCGGCGATTACTGAAAGCCGATCGCATAGCTGTTTATCGTTTCAACGAAGATTGGAGCGGTACTTTTGTCACGGAATCTGTTAGTAGTGATTGGACTCCCATGTTGAATAAACAACTATTCGATCACCACTTTGTTGACGACATTACTGATTATGGCAACGCACTACAAAAGAGTGGAGCCAAATTCCGCGTTACCGAAGGTTATTTGCATTCTACTAGAGGCGGTCATCAGCACGATCGATCTAACTTCGTTGTAGACGACATTTATCAGGCTAATTTTCCTGAATGTTACATCGAACTTTTGGAGCAATTTGAAGCCAAAGCTTATGTAATTATTCCCATTTTTGCCGGGAACAAACTCTGGGGATTATTCTGTACCTATCAGAACTCTAGCTCTCGCCATTGGGAAGATTCCGAAGTAAACTTGCTATCTCAAATTGCCAATCAATTAGGGCTAGCCTTAATCCAAAATAGTAGCTTAAAACAACTAGAAGCAAAATCAGAACAACTGGTTCATGTAGTAGAAAGAGAGAAAACCCTCACCAAAGTTATTGACAAAATGCGTCTATCTTTAGACGTAAATACTATCTTCAAAACTACTACTCATGAAATGCGGCAATTACTCAAAGCAGAACGAGTTTCCGTATATCAATTCCGTCCAGATTGGAGTGGAGTATTTGTTGCTGAATCAGTCGCTAGTGGTTGGCCTAAATGGGTAGGACCAGATATTACAACAGTTTGGGAAGACAGTTATTTGCAAGAAACTCAAGGAGGTCGATATCGGCAAAATCAAAAATATGCAGTAGAAAATGTTCACTCAATTGCTAACGACATTAACAATGCAGGTTTGTCTCAATGTCACGTTGAAATGTTGGAGCAAATGCAAATCAAAGCTTATATTATCGTACCCATTTTTGTTGGCGATAATCTTTGGGGTTTGTTAGCCTCTTATCAACATTCTGACGTTCGTCACTGGGATGAAGCAGAAGTAAATGTGGTAGCGCAAGTTGGTATCCAAATGGGTGTAGCTTTGCGCCAAGCAAAATATTTGGAACAAGTGAGACAACAATCAGAACAATTAGCACAAGCAGCTAAAAGAGAGAAGGAAGCAAAAGAACAATTACAACAACGAGCAATTCAGTTACTCGGTGCAATTCAACCAACATTAAAAGGTGATTTAACTGTCAGACTTCCAGTAACAACCGATGAAGTAGGAACCCTCGCTGATGCTTACAATAATACCTTGCAAGCTCTGCGAAAAATTCTGACTCAAGTACAAACAGCTACCGCAAAAGTCGCCCAAACCTCCCAAAGTAGTGGAGTATCAATTACGGAACTTTCTCAACAAGCACAACTACAGTATCAAAAGTTGTCAGAAGCGTTAAAATTAGTACAAGCAATGGTCAATTCTACGCAAGCTGTAGCTAAAAATGCAGCTTTAGTAGAAGTGGCAGTACAAGAAGCTAACCAAACTGTTTTGCAGGGTGATACGGCGATGAACCGTACTGTTGATGAAATTATGGCAATTCGGGAAACGGTGGCAAAAACTGGTAAGAAAATTAAACGCTTGAGTGAGTCTTCGCAAAAGATTTCTAAGGCGGTGAATTTAATTGGTAATTTGGCAACTCAAACTAATTTGTTAGCACTCAATGCGGCAATTGAAGCCACCAGAGCCGGAGAATACGGTAAAGGCTTTGCTGTGGTAGCCGATGAAGTGCGGAGTTTGGCGCGACAGTCCGCTGCTGCAACCACAGAAATTGAACAATTAGTACAGGATATTCAAGAGGAAACTGGCGAAGTTGTGCAAGCAATTGAAACCGGAATTCAACAGGTAGTTGAGGGTACTAATTTAGTAAATGAAACCAGACAAAACTTGAATAAAATTGTCGGTGCTACCGCTCAAATTCAAGATTTGGTGCAAGGAATTACCCAAGCAACACAACAGGAAACGCAACAGTCGAAGTTAGTGACTGAAGCGATGACTAGTGTGGCGAGAATTGCTAACCAAACCTCGGAAAATTCTTTGCATATTTCTTCTTCTTTCCAAGAATTGTTGACGATGGCTGAAGATTTACAGTCAAATGTCGGGAAATTCAAGCTCAATTAATGTGAGTGTTTAGTTTGTAAGGTGCGTTAATAACGCACCTTACAAAGTCCAAATGACGAATAATAATTGATAACTGACAAATCACCATAAAGCCATGAACAGTGATAACGATATTCGCGAACAAGGCTATCAATATTTTCTCGCTGAAGCACCAGAGTTGTTGCAAAATATTGAGCAGGAATTATTAAATCTAAGAGAAGACTATAGCTTGGTGAAAGTGCATAGTTTGATGCGATCGACCCACACTTTAAAAGGTGCGGCTGCGAATGTCGGGTTAGAGACAATTAAAACGATTTCTCACCATTTAGAGGATGTATTTAAGGCACTTTATAACCCAGAAATAGAAATCGATCCTGACCTGGAAATGCTGCTTTATGAAGGATACGAATGTCTACGTTTACCTTTAATGGCAGAAATTACAGGTGGTTATGTAAATGAATCAGAAGCTTTAGATAGATCGGTAACTGTTTTTGCTAAATTACAAGAAAAATTAGGCGATTATTTCGGTAAAGAAGCGCAAATTCCTAGTTCGGTAGAGTTAGGATTTGATATTACTAAATCTATTTTTGAGGTAGGCGTAAAACAACGTTTAGAAAGTTTAGCAATTACGATCGATTCTGATAATTCCTCAGAGTTAGAGACAGTTTTAAGAGAACAAGTAGAAGTTTTTATTGGGTTAGGGGAATCTTTAAACTTACCTGGATTTGGCGCGATCGCCAAAACTACTTTAACTGCTTTAGAATTGCATCCAGAACAAGTTAAAAATATCGCTCAAGTAGCTTTATTAGATTTTAGCGAAGGTTGGTCTGCGGTTATGGAAGGCGATCGTACTTCTGGCGGAAAACCTTCTGCTGCTTTACAAGAATTAGCCAACTCAAATCCAGAAACATTAGATGCAGAAAATATCATCACAGATGAATTATTAGAGATTCCTGCTGATAATTTAGACGTTAGTTCGCCAGAATTAGTTAATGATGAAATTACCCAGTATCCTGAATTAATAGTTGCTGAATTACCGGAAACGGAAACAGAAGTAGAAGCCAATCTAGAATCAGACATTGAAATTGAAGAAGTACTTGCAGAACCTAGTTTAGATGATGTGTTTGGTAACTTTATAGAAACCGAAGACCGCCCAATTTTTGGAGAAGAAGTAAAGATAGACATTTCGGAAACAACGGCGGAAGTTACCTCGGAAGAAAGTTTGACTGTTTCCGCAACAGTAGAAGATCATGGTAAAATTATTACCGAAGAAAAAGCGGTGATTTCGCAAGTTGTCCCAGATCAATTAGTTGAACAACCACCAACAAAAGTTAAGTTTCAAACTGCTACACCATCGCCACAAACTGCGGCTAATACGAAAGCTACTCATACCTCGGTGCGGGTAGATTTAGAATTATTAGAACGCCTCAGCCACTTAGCAGGGGAAATGTTGATTGGACAAAATAGACAATTGAATATTAGCGAACAATTGCAAGAATCGATCGGGCAATTATGGTATCGTTTGCGAAGACACCAACAAACAATTAGCGAATTACGTGATTGGTCAGACCAATTATTAGTCGTCCAAGAACGTCAGCGAGTTGTGGAAAATTGGTCTTCTAGTTTTGATTCTTTGGAGTTAGATCAACATAGTGAATTGCATGAATTATTGCAAGCAACTTTAGAAGAGTTGGTGCAGTTGGAAGAAGCGATCGAATCTACTGATTACTTAGCCAAACAATCCAGCCAAGTTTTAGCCAAACAACGCCGCCTCTTAAATAATGCCCAAGATGACTTACGGACGGCGCGAATGTTGCCATTAGGCGAAATTTTTAGCCGGTTTCCTCGGCTTTTGCAACAGTTGTCTGCGGCTCACAAAAAACGAGTTAAATTAACATTAATCGGTACTGAAGTATTAATCGATCGCGCCTTAGCCGAAAAGCTGTACGACCCCTTATTACATTTAGTTCGTAACGCTTTCGATCATGGCATTGAATTACCTGAAATTCGCGCATCCCAAGGTAAAGCAGAAACCGGAAAAATTGAAATTTGCGCTTATCATCGGGCGAATAAAACAGTCATTGAAGTTAGAGATGATGGTCAAGGTTTAGATTTAGATCGCATCCGCAGACGGGCTGTAGAAATGCAACTTTTATCTGTTGAACAAGCAGATAAAGCTTCCGAAGCTATCCTGTTAAACTTACTATTTGAACCAGGATTTTCAACCGCTTCTCAAGTTAGCGACCTTTCAGGACGAGGAATAGGTTTAAATGTAGTTCGTTCCCAAATGGAAGTTTTATCTGGTTCAGTAATAGTTAACTCAGAACCGCAAAAAGGAACTACATTTTTGTTGCAGTTCCCCTTAAGTTTAACTATGGCAAAATTAATGATTTGCGAAACTAAGGGTACTGTATATGCTTTGCTTTCTGATGCGATCGAGCAAATTATTTTGCCAAAATCTGAACAAGTACAATATAGTAACGGGCAAAAAGTTCTGCATTTAACTAATCAAAGAAATACGGTAATTCCTATTTACAACATGGCGGAATTAATGTCGGGAAATACCCCAAGTTATCGAAGCAAATTACCAGAAGCAATCGATCGTAATCAATCAGAAACATTTAAATTCTCGTCAACTCCCTTACTATTACTACGCCAAACTTCCCAAGTAGATTTATGGCAAGGAACAAAAATAGTGGCGTTAGAAATTGACCAAATTATGGGCGAACAAGAATTAGTAATTCGGTCTTTAGGAAAAGCGATCGCACCTCCCAGTTACGTTTATGGTGGCAGTACTTTGGCAGATGGTCGTTTAACATTAGTAATCGATCCGACTATTTTAGTTAGTCAATTATTTGACCAAGCAGTAGGAAAAAACCCAATCTCTGATTGGCAATGGGAAACTAACGACAGCAAATTAGATCCAGAACTCTTAAGTTTACAACTCAACTCTCCCACCTCTTTACCGATGCTTGCTACTACACCGAAAAAGATTTTAGTAGTAGATGATTCGATTAGCGTCCGCCAAACTCTAGCCCTAACTTTGCAAAGGTCAGGCTATCAAGTAGTCCAAGCACAAAACGGTCGAGATGCCATTTATCAAATCCAACAAAATAGAGGCATTCAGTTAGTAATTTGTGATATTGAAATGCCTGCAATGAATGGTTTTGAATTTTTAAACAGTTATCGCCAAGACACAGTTTTACCTCAAGTACCTGTGATTATGTTAACTTCTCGTACTGGAGAAAAACACCGCCTGTTAGCCAAAGAATTAGGTGCAGTAGGTTACTTTACTAAGCCATATCGCGAAAACGAAATGTTAAAAGCGATCGCTGATTTATTCGATGAAAAAGTACCCACCTTAGCTTAATTTTTCGTCCGTTGTAAGGACTTCAGTCCGTCAATCTACGACTAAAGTCGTTACAACGGATAGGTGATTATTTAACTTGACTCTCACCAGTAGGTAAAAAGATAGTAAATACTTCACCTTGTTCGGGACGTTCGCGGACAATGAGTTTACCACCTAAAGCTTGAAACAGGCTTTTTGTTACATTATGACTGAGGCACAAACTGCCAGTTTCCGGCTGAAAAGTGAGCAATTGACCAATCAATTTCCGCTTAGAATGATGATTAGCTGAACTTTTACCATCACCATTATTATCTAACCCATTAGTATGAGTTAATAATTGCAACTTTAACTGATTTCCTGCTGGCATTACCTGTACTTGGATATGACTACCTGCGGGTAAACTGCGAGTAAAGTTATCGATTAAACTAGTAAGAATTCGCTCTAACATTGTCGGATCGCTAACTACAGTAGGCATTTGCTGTGGTAACAAAACATCTAAAGTTTGACTGCGACGCACAGCTTGTTTTTGCCAACGAGGAATACTTTCTTGGAAAACTTGAGATAAGGAAGTTGTAGTTAAATAAACAGGTGTTTCCGCAGCATCGGCAGTTTCCATTTCTGCTGCTTGAAACAGTAATTCCATTCTTTCTATTTGTTCAGTACATTCATGGTCAATTACTTCTAATCTTTTAATAATATCTGGAGCTAAATCTTTTCTTCTTAGTAACAACCTAGTGAAAGTCCGAATTGTTGCTAAAGGAGTTTTTACTTCATGAGCAAATGCTTGCAATAATTCCACTTCATTAGAATTTAAATTTTGAATTTTCGCTTTAGAATTTAGTGAAGAATCAAGAGATTTAGCATTTTGAATTTTGCTTTTTGGGCTGTCATTTTGTTCCTGTTCCTCTGATTCGGGCAAATATTTGAGTAACAAGCGACTAAATTGCATGACAGTTCGGTAATCTGGGGCGATCGGTGCAAATCGATGCACTAAAGTATCTAACTCACCGATTTGATGAGGACAAGTTAGCAACATTCGCAATCTGAGAGAATCCCAAGCTTGCTGTACCACTTCTGGCTCGAAGGAAAATAAGAAAGCGGGATTTCCTTGGCGATCGTCCCCCAAAACCATTACTAAACTAAAATTAGTAGTGAAAACCAGACAAAATTGTTCGCTAGCTAAAGGATCGCCTGGTAATAAAGGTAAAGAATTGCTGCGATCGCTATTTTGGGTTTGGTTTTCTTTTGCCGGAGGTAACTGAAACGGCATCCAACCCCAAGGTTTTCCTAATTGCGCCGAAAAAATCCAAGTAGGAAAATAATGAGAAAGTGTTGGATCGCTCAAAATTGGCAAAGGGCCAGTTAAAATTAATCCTTGAGTTAAGGATGACGCTCGATCTTCATTAACAGAATTTTCGTCAAATACCCAATGAGTACGCAGTAATTTTTCTAAGGCGGCGATCGCCCCAAACCACTCTCGTTCCGCTTTCAAATGTTGCAAGGTTGCCTGATTTGTGGAGGACTGCTCTTTCGCTCTCCCATCATTTGACAATACAACATCTAGCGCCGATTTCTCGGTCGTTTCGGCTAAAATTTCACTTAAAGTTGGCAGTAACCACTTTTGCACTGACAATCACCCACCAAGACTTGCAACTAAACCCGCAGGACTCTCTTATGAGCCTATCAGTATATGTTATCTATCAAGGGGGGTAAAACCGAACCCTGGTTTATGGATTACCGTTGTTCTGGTTAACTTTAACCTTTAATATATATATTCCAGCGACTCTTACCGATAAAATTACCTTTTTTTCCGGCAAATTCCGCTAAGCCTTATTACCATTCTCTTGGTAGATAACGAGTTACATCTAAAGAGTGAACACTAACTTAACTAAAACGAAGATTATAGGAATTACGACAAATCATCATAGTTTTTGTTCCTACTAAAAGCTAGTGTTTGGGAGGGAAAAATGGCTTTAGGTAAAAATCGACGTGGCATGGGTGTATTTCCCAATCGTCGCAGTCTTGAATTAGCACTTCAAGAACTGAGAAATCATGGTTTTCCAATGGATAAAGTGTCAGTAATTGCCAGAGATGTTGACGACGATCGCGATCGAATTGCTGGTGCTAATGTCAAAGATGTTAATGATAACAAAGCTGATGAAGGTGCGGCTAAAGGGGCGATCGCAGGTGGTGCTTTAGGTGGCATTACAGGCTTATTGGTGGGCCTTGGCGCACTAGCAATTCCGGGAATTGGCCCTGTAATGTTAGCGGGTGCTACGGCAACTGCGATCGCTACAACCCTTTCGGGAACTGCAATTGGCGCTGCTACTGGGGGCTTATTGGGTGCATTAATTGGGTTAGGAATTCCCGAAGAAAGAGCGAGAGTTTATCACGATCGAGTAGTTCGCGGTGATTACTTGTTAATAATTGATGGCAGCATCGATGAAATTACCCGTGCTGAATCAATTTTGCATCGTCATAATATTCAAGAATGGGAAATTTACGACTCTAATTCTGACGATTTAGATCGGAATGTACGTCATGATTCTACTTCTGACGATCTAAATCGGGATGTCAATCGGGAATACATCGATGATTCTAATCCTTTAGTAACGATTATCGATCGTCGCAATCATGTAGTCGATCCTGGCGATCGCGCACTGTAATTTTCCACTCAACCCAAAAATAAATAGACAAAACTCCTCACAACTCAGTTATCAAGTAACTTTTTTCAGGGGTTTTGTCAATTAGCCAATGGTTTTTTTAAATCTACCTTTTTAGGAAAAGGAAAACAATGAAAAAATTAACTCCATTTTTACTAACAGGACTTTTAATGTTTGGTGCCGTTGCTTGCGCCGATAATGAAAAGACAACTCAAAATGCCCCTAATGGCACTAATCAAGTCCAAACTCAAGCACCCGAAGCAGAGAACATTCAAGACGCGCAAAGTGATGCTACCAGTGAGACTCGCAGAGCACAATTAAACTCGGATATTCGATCGCGCGAACAGCGGAATAATATCACTGGAGGAGATACAGATAGAGCCGAAGCAGATATAGAAAGCGAAGTTCGCAGCAAACTAGAAGCTAACATTACCAAAGGACAATTAACAGTTGATTCCAAAGAAGGCATTGTAACAGTAGCCGGAACAGTTCCAAATGAACAAGATTTAGCGAAAATTGCACCTTTAGCCCAAGAAATTAAAGGTGTCAAAAGCGTAAAAGTCGAAGCAGTAGTTGCGCCCGCACAACCAGAAACAAACAACCAAGAAGCCCAATAAAAATTACCTCAGATTCCCGACTTCTTGAAGAAGTCGGGAATGTTAAAATAGGTACATTGTTGCGCTTCAGCGCCGCAGCTTCCCTACTAATAACAAGAAACTGCCTCATTTAAAAATGAAAAAATATCATAGTAAAATATTCCTAATTTTCACATTATTTCTATTGAATAATTCCTTAGTATTTGCTGCTGATTCTCCACTTCAAAACACTTGTAATGTAGAAACATTAGCGATAGAATATAGAAATTTGCGAAAAATCCCCGGACATTTTGGTGGTGGTACGTGGAACGAAGATGTAGACAAATGGAATGGGCGAAAACAGCAGGTAATGAATCAACTTGGTGATTGTTTGGGAACGGGGAGATATAGTAAATCGGAGATTATTCAGTTGATGGGGAAAGGCGATCGCATTTCCACCAAAGGCGATAACTTTTTTGCCCTAATCGAACACACCCGCCAAAATAAACCAAAAGGAAATTACGAATATTTGATTTATTATTGGCGAGGCGGACACGATTTTCTCTACTTCACCTACCAAGGAGAAACCATCATTGATTCCGGTTGGTGGATGGCGTGGGAATGAAATTAAAAACCCGCGCAGGCGGGTTTCGTTTGTGTAGCCGCGAATTCTATTCGCCGGGATTATTAGTATTCTCTTCCCTCCAAACTTCCACAAAATGCCAAAGCAAGAAACAAAAACCAACACAAATTCCTGAAACCGGATCGAACCAACTTACAATATTAACAATTGAAAACTCACCTAACTGCGAACTCACCCGAATTAACTTACGCTTTGTAAATTTGGCTTTTCGCTGAACCTTGATGCTTTGATACTGCGAATAACTGAGCAATGCTAACAAAATGAAAAGCTGAATTTTTGGATTTTGAGAAAGGATAGCTTTCAATAATTGGGTAGACATAAGTTTTCTTGAACATCAATAACCTACAAATACCCTGATCTTTGAGGTAACTTCCAGACAAGAAACAGACAGATAATAAATTCCCCTTTCTGTCCCTTTCTGTCCCTTCATTGAACTGTCTCCCAAAACTGCTGCAAATTAATCTGTGTAGGGGCGAAGCATTCGGGCGACAATTTATAATACTCAACCAAAATATTTAAATCCCGAATGCTTCGCCCTGCCTTGGCGCAAGATAGTAGATACAGGTTATTCGTGGGGGAGGGCGAAGCATTTGGATACAAGAATCTTTTATGAGTTGCAGAACTTATCGCCCAAATGCTTCGCCCCTACATCGTCTGACATTTACCAATAACATCATCAATTCCCAAGCGGATCAGAGGATACTGAAAAATGTTAATATTGCCTATATCATTAATTTTCTATTTATGAATTCAAGCCGCAAACCTCGTGGCATCCCGCCGACTCCAAACGGAATTCAAAAACTCAACGAAGCGAAAGATAATTTAAAAGATGCTAACGGCAAACCCCTGACTTATGAAAGCATTGCTGAAAAAGCGGAAATAAGTATAAAAACAGTTAGACGGTTTTTGGTGGATGGTAAAGGAGTTGATAGATATTCTGTCACCAAAATTGCTGAAGCCTTAAACTTAGACATAACCGAAATAGTTGATCCAAAAGACTTAAACCCACCCACACCAACAACTACACCAACACAAATAAACTGGCGCGAAATCTGCACCAAAGTATTAGAAACCCAACACCTCCGCCGCCAAGCAACCGCACAACAATATGAATTAAAAATTTACGTTCCCTTGGGATTAATGGAACGTCCCAAAACACCAAACCCCAGAAGAAACTCCACTGGGGAAGACTCGCCACAGCAGAAAGAACCAGAACTGCAAATCGTCCAAACTTATAAAGATGATGCTTTTTTCCAGAAAGTTATTGGCGAAAATCACACCGAAAAAGGCAAGCATATTGCGATTATTGGCGAACCGGGTGCGGGGAAAACTACGCTGTTAGGAGAATTGGCGGAACGTTTGGCGAAAAATTCCCCGGATTTTCCCATTTGTATTCGCTTGGCAGATTTACGTTCTAGCACAATTGCCGATTATTTACTCAATAATTGGCTTTCAAAAGCACTGCAATTTATCGATTTTGATGCCGAAAATGTCACCCCAGAAATCAGAAAATCATTCAAGCAACTTTTCGCAGCGGGTAAGGTGTGGTTGCTGTTGGATGGGGTGGATGAAATGGCGGCGACTTCCCCTATCGAGGCGTTGGCGAGAATTCGGGAACAACTGACAGACTGGGTGGGTAAGGCGCGGGTGGTGCTAACTTGTCGTTTGAATGTTTGGGATGCGGCGATTAGCAATACCCTGACGGATTTTGATACTTATAAAACTTTGGAATTTGAACCGGATGATGTGGATGAGTTTATTCGCCAGTGGTTTGAAGAGGCGAGTCAGGATGAGAAACGGCGCAATTCTGGCAATGAAACTTTTTGGCGAGAACAGGGAAAACGCTTAACAAGACAGTTAAAAGAACCGGGAAAAGAGCGAATCAAAGAACTGGTACGCAATCCCCTGCGGTTGTCGATGTTGTGTCAGTCTTGGTGCGTACCCGAACAGGAATTGCCGGAAACGAAGGCGGCACTTTACGAGCAGTTTACCACTTATTTTTTTGAGTGGAAACAAGAGGAATTCCAGAAGAAACAGCGAGGATTAAACCAGAGGGATAAAAAACAGATTCAACAAGCTTTGGCAAAGTTGGCTTTAGCGGGAATGGAAAGCGTTAATCGGTTTCGGATTGAGCAAGATTTTGCCATTGAGCAGATGGAGGAGGAGTGGTTTAATTTAGCTGATGAATTGGGATGGTTGGTTTTAGTTGACAGGGATACCCGCACGAAAAAGCCTGTTTACGCTTTCTTCCATCCGACGTTTCAGGAATATTTTGCTGCTTGTGCAATTGGGGATTGGCACTTTTTCTTGAATCACCAAATTCCCCCTGTTTCTGATTGCAGTTACCGCATTTTTGAGAGGCAGTGGCGAGAGGTAATTTTGCTGTGGTTGGGGCGAGGGGAGATAGAAGGAAAGCAGAAAGAGGAATTTATTGATGCTTTGGTTAAATTTAAAGATGGATGTTTAAGTTGTTATGAATGGCGAACCTTATTTTTAGCCGCTGCCGCAATTGCCGAGTTTCAGGATTATTACCAAATAGATAAACTAATAAGGAAAATCGTTAGGTGTACATTTGGTTATTTACATACTAGAAAGCAACAGTGGATATATCCCATCAATGTAATTAGCAATGCAGCTAGGGAAGTATTACAGCAGACGCACCGCGCAAAAGCGAGCGTGGCTTTGGTGCAACTGCTTACTTCTGATATTCTTGATCATTCCACCCGTAGGCAGGTGGCAGAAAGTTTAGGGGAAATTGACGAAGGGAATCCAAAAGCGATCGCCGCTTTGGTGCAACTGCTCACTTCTGACATTCTTGATATTTGGCCCAATGTTAATAGCAGGATCAGGATTCTTGATGATGATTCCACCCGTAGGCGATTGGTAGAAAGCTTAGGGAAAATTGGTCAAGGCAATCCTCAAGCGATCGATGCTTTGGTGCAACTGCTGAGTTCTCCCCATCTTAATAATTCCACCCGTAGGCAAGTGGCAGAAAGCTTAGGGAACATTGACCCAGGCAATCCTCAAGCGATCGATGCTTTGGTGCAACTGCTGAGTTCTCCCCATCTTAATGATTACACCCGTAGGCGAGTGGCAGAAAGCTTAGGGAATATTGGCCCAGGTAATCCTCAAGCGATCGCGGCTTTGGTGCAACTGCTTAGTTCTGAGCAACTTAATAATTCCAACCGTAGGCAAGTGGCAGAAAGCTTAGGGAACATTGACCCAGGCAATCCTCAAGCGATTGATGCTTTGGTGCAACTGCTTAGTTCTCCCCAACTTGATGATGTCACCCGTAGGCAAGTGGCAGAAAGCTTAGGGAACATTGACCCAGGCAATCCTCAAGCGATCGATGCTTTGGTGCAACTGCTGAGTTCTCCCCATCTTAATGATTACACCCGTAGGCAAGTGGCAGAAAGCTTAGGGAACATTGACCCAGGTAATCCTCAAGCGATCGCGGCTTTGGTGCAACTGCTTAGTTCTGAGCAACTTAATAATTCCAACCGTAGGCAAGTGGCAGAAAGCTTAGGGAACATTGACCCAGGTAATCCTCAAGCGATCGATGCTTTAGTGCCACTGCTCAAATCTGACCAACTTAATGTTTACGATCGTCAGCAAGTGGCAAAAAGTTTAAAGAAAATCCATACAGACAAACACTTTGCCGTCATCACAACCTTAAAAGCCAACTTCAACAACTCTCAGCAAATTGATAAGGACTACTACGAATTAATCTGGCACTACGCCCAAAATCTGCCCTACCCCGACTTCTATCAAGCTTGGCACCAAGACACCCTTACCAACACCGCAACAGCAAACCTCAACATAGCAAACTTACCCCAAGACCTTGCCGAAGCTATTAACAATCAACCGGAATTATGCAGCAAAGTAAAGCTAATTTGCATCGACACACACCAAATCATCGACCCCGAAAACCCCGCCCCAGAAATTTACGACCTGATGCTAAATCAAAATTGTCCAGAGTGGCAGGATGGGTATCCAGAAACAATGCAAAAACTCAAATTTTATTGGAATTACCTGCGCCGCATAAGCGAAATTCCCCTGTTTTTCATCTGCTACGATTCCACAGCACTCACAGCCACACCCACAGGAATTAGCGATACATTTCTGACAGCTTTGAGCAAATTTGATGGCGCGATTTGTGTAGTGTGCGAAACCGGAGAAATTGGGTTGCAAACATTTTCACCGAGTCAACCAAATTTAATTGCAGATATTGTCGGTTGGATGAGAGAGAAAATGATGGAAGAGTAGAGATAGTATGTTAGTATACCGCTAAAATTACCAAAAAATCAGTTGACCCCATGAGTGCCGAAGATAAAATAATAGAGAAAATTACCCTCCATAGAGATATCAAAAATTTAGTAATACAAGAGTTATTGGCAGCAGGCGTTCAATGCCAAAAAACAAACTTTACCGATCCTAATGGCGATATATTAATTGTCAACCCAAGCGATGCGGCTAAAGTTAAAGAAATTATCCGCAATATTCAAAAACAAGCCAACAGCTAATTATTTTAATGGATAACCTTTATATCGAAATAAAAGCCCGCTATGTTGACTCAGGTGATGCCAAAAGAATCATTGCAAAAAAAGCTATCATTGGAGTTAAGCTGTTACGCATTTAAAAGTCATTTTGTAGGGTGCGTCAGATTTAGATATTTTCCTTTCTACATAGGCTTTACCGTCTGACGCACCCTACTCGTTAATAAGTGATTTAAATGCGTAACAGCTTATTACAACAGACAAAATTTCTAAACCTGCTAAAAAATTATTGGATGAGGCAGGTATAGCATGGGCAGAAAATGTTTCTAGGGAAGATTTTAATAAACCATTGAGTTAGGGAGATATAACTTATGTTAGATATCAGCTTTTATACCGCTAACGGCGAAACATCTTATCATGTGGAAGTTGCTGAAAATTTTTTAGAATGGTTAGCACGGTCGGAATTTGCCAAAATTGGTGAAGAAAAGCCTGTGAAAATTGCGATCGATGGAGAAAAAGAGACTTTGCCGCTAGTCAAGCTAGGTAAAAATAATCGAAAAAAGCTGATAGAATTTTTCAATGATTCTATTATTAATGAAACCAAAGAAATTTTGAATCAATTAGGCGAATCTTTAATGAAAAATGAGAAGATATATCGCCTGCAAAAACTTATAGAGTTACTGGACTGTATTAAAAATGAAAAGTATCAGTATCTTCAGCGAATATAATATTGGCTAATGGTGGCTCAAAATGTAGCGAAAAAGCTTCACTCAGATTACTCAATGCTTCTGCTTCAGTGTCACTTTTATCTTCTTTTAAAATTACTTCCGAAAACATTTCAAAATTCATAATTAACCTCTTTTAATTGGGCAGAAGCGTTACAAACCTTGTCTCATTAGAAAAAGAATCGACAATCCAGAAAGTCGCTACTTGAATACTAACTGCACTAGGGCCTACTAATACACCTTCAATTTTATAGATATTACCAAAAGAAGTTTGTCTATCTAAAGTTGCTTCATTTATTAATAAGCTTTTTAAATCACGTTCCAGTCCCGGTCTAAAAAACAGACTCTAATTAATAAAGTCTGTTTTAAAATATCACAAATAATCATTAGCAACCTGTCAAAAATTCACCGTAAACATAACCTTGAACTGGTTGAGAAATTTGCACCCAGCCATTAGGAAAACGCCTGACAACTGTTACTGTTGTATCATCGTCTAATTGTTCAATCACAGGGCCGTAAATTCGCGATCGCACGTTAAGTTTATAAACAACATTTTCGCCAGAGGTATTTTTGGCAACTACTTTGGCGCAAGTTCTTTTAGCGGTCGCTTGTTTGTGATTTGTAGTTTTTCTGGCTACTTTCTGGGAACTTTGGCTAACGCGAGAAGTTTTTGTACTAGCATCAGCGGTTAATCCGATCGCACTACCCAGCAAAGCAAATGTTAATAGTGCGATCGCAGTAGCAGACTTTTTCCCTACTTTCTTGATTTCCATAATGGCAAATCCTTTTGTAAGCTCATTCTATTGATTAACGAATCTATAAATTTCTTGATTCTTCATTTATATATAGAAGAGTCAATTTTTCTTACACAATACCTTAAAACTAGTTTTTTTATCTGTCAATAACTATACAAGTAAAGTAACAAATTCAAACAGAAAGAGTGAAGAAAAACAAATAAATGTAAACTTGTTCTTCTTCCTCATTTCCTAATCATTTTTCTGAGTTATCTTTGCTGATTATGCCAAGCAAAAGTGCATTAACCAGTCACAGATCTGGGGCAAGGACGGAGGTATCTAGTGGTAACATAACCTCCTGTAGCAAGTCTTACCCAACCACGGCGATAACTATTAGGAATTACACGCAGGTAAGCACCATTGTAAGCATGACCAATGATCCGACCACCGGGCGATCGACGAATGCGAAGTCTGCCCCCATTAGTAACAACTCGACTACAAGCTGTGCGACGTGCAACGACTTCCTCGTAATAGATTACACCATTATTAAATGATGTTTCTGTAGTTTCCAAAGGTGGGAAATATTGAGTTGATGCGGTGCTAGGTTTCACACCAAAACCAAAAGAACTCAATGTAGAAAGAGAAACTAAAGTTAGTGTAGCTACACACTTTTTCCAAGCATTCATGTTTCTAATCTCCTCTAGTGACAAACGCAATTTAGGCTACTTGTTACCCATTCAAAGGTAAGGTTTAAACAACCGGATTTTTTGCCTAGAAAGCTTTAGAAAAATGATCTTGTTTATCCTACCATCTTTTTTCCAAAACACAACCCAAGTCCACTTAAATGGACTCAATAATTAAGGGGTGACAAATGTAATTTACTATTATATAATCACGCTTTTTTAGGTTTTCTTAACTATGTTCAAACTTCACCAGAGAATAAATTATCTGGCGATCGAGTTGTTGATGTTATAAGTCAAAGACCCTGATATATTTGTAGAGACGGGTGAGTGGTGAAATTGTTCCTCCAGTCGATCAATTTACCAAAAATTGCCCAGAAAAAACCCAGTTCCTAAAGAAACTGGGTTAGTTGAATAGTGAATTGAAAATTTATTCAAGCTATTGCACAGATGCGAGTTGATAATTCTCTTCCTCCTGGTGTTTGGCTTTGGCTTGTTTCACTGTTGCCAACTGTGTTAATAGTTGATCTCGGACTTCATGGCGATATTTAAAAAAGTGTTCGCCGACTCCTAACACCGTCATATAATCATAAAATAGACGGGGTTTGCGAAGTGCGATCGCTAAAAACTGCCCCCAAAACAGCCAGCGAGTCGAACGCAAAACACCCTGTCGCCAACAAACAGCAGAAAACAACCTTAACTCCTTAGAAGTAATCTTCGGCATCAATCTACCGCGCCAACCATTCATCATCATAAAATGACGAAAAGTGCGTTTTAAAAATGGCATTGGTTCGTAAATATTCCAAAACGCATCAATGTATTCCTCAACTAATTCTTCCACAGGTCTTGTCGGTACAAAATTCATAATTGCCCCTTGGTGAAACGTTCCCAAACCGTTCATCAAACGACCTTCTTTTTCCAATCTTTGCCACAATTGAGTATTTTGTAAAGCTTGCAGCAAACTAAACTGACCTTGAGGAATACCCGTAGCAGTAATAAACTCTTGAATCCGTTTACCAGCACCCGGACGTTCGCCATCAAAACCCATAATAAAACCGGACATTATTTGCAGTCCGGCTTGAGTAATTTTTTGGCAAGATTCAACCAGAGGATGGCGTGTATTTTGATTTTTGTGGATGCCCAGCAAACTTTCTGTATCCGGGGTTTCAATTCCCATAAATAAGATTGTAAACCCAGCTTTCACCATTAACTCGATCATCTCATCATCTTCTGCTAAATTTAGAGATGCTTCGGTTAACAGAATAAATGGATAATTTCTTTCCTCCATCCAAGGAATCAAGGCTTTTAAAAATAGTTTGGCATTGCGACTATTGCCGATGAAATTATCATCCACAATAAATACATAACGATACCAACCCATTTGATACAGCACTTCCAATTCTGCTAACATTTGTTCCGGCGTTTTGGTGCGCGGTTTGCGTCCGTACAGATTGATAATGTCGCAAAACTCACATTGGAACGGACAACCTCGCGAAAACTGCACAGTGATTGCTAAATAAGCATCCAAATCTAACAAATCAAACCGCGGAATCGGAGTTTGGGTAACATCTGGTTTTTCCCCAGAACGGAAAATTCCTTGTTCGTCTCCCCGTTCCAAAGCTGCTAAAAACATGGGAATTGTGCATTCACCTTCATCTAAAATCAGGTAGTGGGCTCCTGCTTCCAGTGCAAACTCCGGTACGGAAGTGGGAAAAGGCCCACCAACGGCGACTTTTTTCCCTAAAGCAATACCTTTTTGAATTAAGTTGCGAAAGTCCGCTTTCTGCACAATCATGGCTGAGATGATTACAATGTCGCACCATGCCCAGTCTGCTTCAGTTTCGGGTTGCACGTTGCGATCGCTAAACCGAATTTCCCACTCTTTCGGCAACATCGCTGCTACTGTAATCAATCCTAACGGCGGATTGGTCGATCGCAAACCCGCCAAATGCAAAGTTTCTTGGTAACTCCAGAAAGAATTCGGAAAATGGGGCCAAATTAGTAAAGCTTTCATCTCTTTAACCTCTTGAAGTTGCTGTCAAAGGCAGAAGGCAGAAGGGGAAAAGTTTTGAGTTAAAGATTCTCCTTGTGCCCTTGTCCCCTTGTCCCCTTGTCCCCCTGCCCTGCTCCGTATAAAAGACTAGTAAATTGAAAAAAAAGACTGTAAAACTGTGAGAGCTTGAGATTTAACTGTGCAAGCACCCTAATACGGCAAAAAATTGCTTGGTTTCCAGCTTACTTCCCATTTCTTCAAAAAGAAAAGTGGATTTGAGTAAATTTTTGTGAACTTCTTTGCAGACGCTTTAAGAAAATTGGCGAAAACTTCAGAATCAAAAAATGTAAAACTAGTTAAGTGAATTATTTAGGCAACCTTTAAGTAGGTTTCAGACAGTCTCAAAAATTTATGGCGAAACAGCGAGTTCTCTCTGGGGTTCAACCAACTGGCAATCTTCACCTGGGTAACTACCTGGGAGCGATTCGCAATTGGGTAGAAGGACAGAGCGAGTACGATAACTTCTTTTGTGTAGTTGATTTGCACGCGATTACGGTTCCCCACGATCCGGCTACATTGGCAGAGAATACATATAAAATTGCGGCTTTGTATCTTGCTTGCGGCATAGATTTGAATTATTCGAGTATTTTTGTGCAGTCACATCTTCCCGCCCACAGTGAATTAACTTGGTTGCTAAATTGCATTACGCCTTTAAACTGGTTGCAAGATATGATTCAGTTTAAAGAAAAGGCAGTGAAGCAGGGGGAAAATGTTAATACTGGTTTGTTGGATTATCCGGTATTAATGGCAGCGGATATTTTGCTTTACCAAGCTGATAAAGTGCCTGTTGGTGAAGACCAAAAGCAGCATTTAGAATTGACTCGTGATATTGCGGTGCGGTTTAATCATTTGTTTGGTAATGGGAAAAAGGTGTTAAAGTTGCCCGATCCTTTAATTCGATCGGAAGGTGCAAGAGTAATGAGTTTGACGGATGGGACGAAGAAAATGTCTAAGTCCGATCCTTCGGAATTAAGTCGAATTAATTTGTTAGACTCGCCGGAAGAAATTCAAAAGAAAATTAAGCGGTGTAAAACCGATCCGGTGCGAGGTTTGTCTTTTGATGACCCGGAAAGACCGGAAAGCCGAAATTTGTTAACTTTGTATATGCTACTTTCTGGTAAAACTAAGGAAGAAGTGGCTGCAGAATGTGCGGATATGGGTTGGGGTCAGTTTAAGCCTTTGTTGACAGAAACGACAATTAATGCTCTGAAACCGATTCAAGACAAGTATTATGCGGTGATGAATGAAAAGGGTTATCTGGAATCTGTGTTGCGCGAAGGGAAGGAAAAGGCTGGTGCGATCGCCAATCAAACCCTAGCAGAAGTAAAATCCGCAATGGGCTATTCCCAACCTCTTTAACTCCCATATCCCGTACTCGTAGGACAGGCATCTTGCCTGTCATTTTCATCAGTGACAGGCAAGATGCCTGTCCTACAAGATGTTCTACCTGCGATCCTTCTCCGAACAACCCAAATTACTTGACTTTTATCTTGAATTAGTGTGGCTGTTAGGTAGCAATGTGAAAATGTTATATCTGAAACACTAGCGCACAACTGAATTGATTATGCACAGCACGCAATACCCAAAAGCCTTGAATCACTTTCGTCACGCTGTTAAAAGCGGAGAATTTTTGATTACCGCTGAAGTTTCACCACCAAAGGGAGGTGATGCAACTTCGATGCTGAAAATGGCGCAACTCCTGAAAGGTCGAGTTCATGCGGTAAATATTACGGATGGTAGTCGGGCGGTGTTGCGGATGTGCCCTTTAGCCGCTTCGGTGATTTTGCTGCAACATGGGATTGAACCAATATGTCAGGTTGCTTGTCGCGATCGCAACCGCATCGGATTACAAGCCGATCTCATGGGTGCTAACGCCCTTGGTATTCACAATATTTTAGCCCTCACTGGCGATCCTGTAAAAGCCGGAGATCATCCCGATTGCAAAGCAGTTTTTGATTTAGAATCTGTGCGCTTGCTACAATTAATTGACAAAATGAATCATGGTTTTGATTGGAATGATAAACCGTTAACTGATGGGGCGACTGATTTATTTGTTGGTGCAGCTGTCGATCCGCAATCACATAGTTGGTCAGGTTTACAACGACGTTTTGACCGAAAAGTACAAGCTGGGGCGCAGTTTTTCCAAAGTCAATTGATTGCGGATTTCGATCGCCTGGAAAAGTTTATGAATCAAATCGCAGTTAGTACGAATAAGCCGATTTTAGCCGGAATTTTTCTGATTAAATCAGCTAAAAATGCCCAATTTTTAAATCGCTGTGTACCGGGTATTGAAATTCCGCAATCGATTATCGATCGCCTAGCCGCTGCCAAAGATCCCTTGCGCGAAGGAATGAAAATCGCCGCCGAACAAGTAAAAATGGCAAAAGACATTTGTCATGGTGTTCATTTGATGGCAATTAAAAGAGAAGATTTAATTCCCGAAATTTTAGATATGGCAGGAATTTCTCCGGTGGTGTAGGGGACTGGGGATTAGGGACTGGGGACTGGGAAAGATAGACTATTTTTTGGATTTTGAATTGGTTTGATTTCTCCTATTCCCCAATTCCCAATCCCTAATAATTTCCACTCCATTTCTGAAGTTTTTTCTGAGCAGATAGAAGCAATTGTTGTGCTTCTTGGTAAGCAGTTGTTCCAGTTTTCACCTTCTGTAAATCATCGATAATACTTTGAATTTTGCTAATCATTTGATTGCGATCGCTATCTCCAGAAGTATTAGCTAGTAGATATTCAATCTCTCGTTTAGCTTGTTGCAAAGCAGTTACAGAAGCTTCCTCTGTTTGTTTTCGCATTTGCACAATAGCCAGATTAGATTTATAAGTTGCTAATAATTTTTGCGCTTCTAAAGAAGAACTATATCTAGCAGTAAATTGCTCAAGTCGATTAATTGCTTCTTCCCATTGTGATTCTACTTTTTGCCATTGTTCAACTGGGTGCGGAGGATTCTGTCCTAGTTTAGCCGCCTCAAAAGCGAATTGTTTGGCAGCTTCAATCCCAAAAAACTGTTGATATTCTTGCTCATAATTTCTCAGTTTAGTATCTGCTAATTTTCCGGCTAAGGTATTAGAAGAAATTTGTTTTAGTTGATTTAAAGCTGAATACCAAGATGCTAAAACTGTCGATCGATCTTTCGCCTGCCCCTCTTGATACTGTTGTTTCGCCTGATTAATTGCTTGTTCAGTTTGATTTAATTGTTCTTGAGCCTGTGTTTCTTGAAAAATTTGTGCTTTTAATCTTTCAACTTTAGAACGCAACGAAGCAAATTGATCTTCGTAAACTTTTCTTTGCTCATATCTCCATTCACCTTTGTAGTTTCGATAAGGTTGGTAATCTCGGTAATGGGAAACAGGCAGTTTAGCTAAATGTTTATTGGCTTCATTCAACTTCTCTTCACCTAATACTAAATCAGCAGAACTAGTGGCTTGTTCAATTAATCTTTCTGCTTGTTCTGCTAATGATATTGCCCGTCGATAATGTTCCTCTTGACTCATAAAATTTATCAAGGGATTGGGCAAATTCCACCTTTTATTTTTTCCTGGCTGCTCAGATTTTTGGGCTATTGGTTCAGGAGTTCGAGTCTGGATAAAAGTGCCTATTGTTGCTAGTGCTACAATTGTTCCGACAGTGAGTATACTAAAAAGTGTAATTTTGCGCCAAACGCCACCCGGACGGTTAGCTTTTGCAGCTTCACTTAAAGACTTCTGGCTAAACTGAGGATAAGTGATAATGACTATTTTCCTTAATTCCTCTTCAGATGCGGGTGTACCATCTTGCGATCGCAGTTTTTCCAAGTCTTCCAGTACCATTTTTTGTTCTATTTTGCTCAAAGCATCTTTTCCAGCGCACTTTTCCACTTCAGTATGCAAAATTTTCCAAGTACGATTATTTAAACGAGACATAATCAGCACCTAACCACTAAAATTAGTATTCCCACCTAGCTCAGCCAAAATTTCAAGTAAAATTAATTGCTGAACTTTTATTTAGAGGAGAGACACAGATGAAGCGGCGTGGCGTTACCGTATGGTTTACTGGTTTAAGTGGTGCGGGAAAAACTACAATCAGCAAGGCGGTAGAACAAGAATTGCGAGAACGCAAATACTTAGTAGAAGTTCTCGACGGTGATATTGTGCGTCAAAACTTAACCAAAGGTTTAGGTTTTAGCAAAGAAGACAGAGACGAAAATATTCGCCGCATTGGTTTTGTCGCACATTTGTTAACCAGAAATGGTGTAATTGTTTTAGTTTCGGCAATTTCTCCTTATCAGGAAATTCGCCAAGAAGTAAAATCAAAAATTGGTGATTTTATTGAAGTTTTTGTTAACGCACCTTTGGAAGTTTGCGAACAAAGAGATGTTAAAGGACTTTATAAAAAAGCTAGATCTGGGGAAATCAAACACTTTACTGGAATTGACGATCCTTACGAAATACCAAGCGATCCAGATGTAGAATGTTGCACTGATTTAGAAACAGAAACCGAAAGTGTAGCCAAAGTTTGGCAAAAACTACAAACTTCTGGATATCTTGATTAAATAGATAATTCTGTAGTAATTACTTGTGATTTCCCACTAATTACTACCATTATTAAACAATGTTTTTCTACAAATTTTCTACGCTAAAAACTAGGGGATCGGCTCATTTTTTTGAGTAAATTGTGAACCAGCCAAATCAACTAAAGCATCACGTTTAAACCTGAGTGTGCGAGAAACCGAGATGCGATAATGATCGGAGGTGAATACTGATAGTGCAATATTATTCGTGTGACCGGAATCTAGAATGCGTTTCACTGTACAGATCTGCATCTTGTTATTGCAGTAAGCAATGATGCGATCGCCCATTTTGATATCCAACGCTTGTATTTTCAAGTTCGATTCAACCTCATCAAGGACTTGGCTTACTTAGTTCTATTGAGCAGTACTTTTGCTATCAAGCCCGCGATTTACGTTCCTGTTTACCATAACACATAAATCAAAATTTCCCTATTTCTATCGATAGAGGTATTCCTTGTCAAGGGGACTTATACTTAAAGCCCGATAATATTGGTTTTTTAAGATGTTAGCTTTATTAACAACTTCGATCGCATTGCCCCGCGACCTGATCGATGGTCGCCAGCTACGAAGTATTATCCCCACAATCGATCAATCTATGCACGAGCACCATACTTGTCTTTGTTGCTCAAACATTTTACTACGTCATATTCGCATAGGAGGTATTTATTGGCGTTGTAGCCACTGTTATCAAGAAATGCCCATTTAAAAACTTTTGCACAGACAGATTCGGCTGATGGATAAGCTAATTCAAGCCGATCGATTTCTGGTATCTGTCGATCGAGAGAGTGAACTGAAACAGTACTAAGGATCTAAAGAATGAAAGCATTATTGCTCTATCCTCAGTTTCCCCAATCCTTTTGGTCTTACGATCGCTTCATGGAAATAGCTGGATTTAAAGCAGTTATTCCACCTTTAGGAATCATTACAGTTGCCGCCCTCTTGCCCAAAGAATGGGAAATTAGATTTTGCGATCGTAACGTTAACCCAGAAACAGACGCAGATTGGCAATGGTGTGACTTAGTTATTCTCTCCGCCATGCTGGTACAGAAACCAGATTTCCACGCCCTAATTCAAAAAGCCGTAAAATTAGGCAAAAAAGTCGCAGTTGGTGGCCCCTATCCCACATCTCTTCCCCAAGAAGCCCTTGACTCAGGCGCACACTACCTGATCCTCGATGAAGGAGAAATCACAGTTCCACACTTTATCGCAGCACTTAATCAAGGTCAAGAGCAAGGAATTTTTCGCGCCCAGGAAAAACCGGATGTCACCCAAAGTCCCATGCCTCGCTTCGATCTCCTGAAACGCGATGCCTACTTCATGATGGCAATTCAGTTTTCTCGCGGTTGTCCCTTCAACTGCGAGTTTTGCGATATCATAACCCTCTACGGTCGCAAACCTCGCACCAAAGAACCGAGTCAAGCAATAGCCGAATTGCAAAAGCTGTATGATTTAGGCTGGCGAGGTTCACTCTTCATCGTTGATGACAACTTTATTGGCAATCAGCGTAACGTCAAACGCTTTTTAAGAGAATTGATTCCTTGGGTAAAACAACACAATTACCCTTTCACTTTCATGACTGAAGCTTCTGTAAATTTGGCAGAAGACGATGAACTGTTAGATTTAATGAATCAAGCCGGATTTTATGCCGTATTTCTTGGCATTGAAACCCCAGATCAAGATAGTTTGAAAGTAACTCACAAACTACAAAATACTCGTCATCCTCTCATCGAAGCTTGTCGCAAAATTAATCAGGCAGGTATGCTAATTTATGCAGGATTTATTCTCGGTTTTGATGGCGAACGTTCCGGCGCAGGTGAGCGAATTCAAGCATTTATAGAAAAAAGCAGTATTCCTCAACCTATGCTAGGCATTCTCCAAGCTTTACCTAATACTCAATTATGGCATCGCTTGGAAAAAGAACAACGTTTAGTAGAGGGTGTTGGTATTACTAAAGTGGGAGATCAAAATACTTTGATGAATTTTACCCCCACTCGTCCCGTCGCTGAAATTGCCAAAGAGTATGTCGAAGGTTTCTGGAATTTGTATGAACCAAAAAACTATCTGAAACGCTGCTTTAAGCAATGTCTCAAGATTAATTCACCAGCAGAACGAAAACAAACAATGCAATTTCCCTTGGGTAAGGGTTTGCGATTAGTTTCTCAAGTAATCTGGCATCAGGGCATACGCAGACCGGAAATTCGCCAACAGTTTTGGCAACAACTATTAACAATTGTCTTAATAAAGCCGCAAGTTTTAAATATGTATTTGGGTTTATGTGCGGCTGGAGAGCATTTTTGGGAATACCGAGTTTTAGCCAGAGAAAGGATTAGCGAACAGTTAGGTTACGATCCACTAAAAGTTACTGTAAAACCTGAAAAAGAACCAATGCTTGTTAGGTCTTGATTTTGATTCAGGATTTACTTAGGTTGGGTTTTGTCTTTTCTTCAGATCAAACGCAATTATTTTGATATCTGGCAAAAATTTGTTTTTTACCACAGATGAACACAGATGTTAATTAACTCAAGTTGCTAGTTACAAATCTGGCTCTTTCTTAGCCCCCCTTATTAAATCTGGCTCTTTCTTAGCCCCCCTTATTAAGGGGGGTTGGGGGGATCTAAACCTAGTAATCACAGCGTTAGATCCCCCCTAACCCCCCTTAGTAAGGGGGGAACCAGAGGAAGCTTCACTATTAACATTACGGAGGGAACAGGAAAGAATTAATAACTAGCAAGTTGCGTTGATAAGGATTTTTGGAGGATACAAATGTAAAATGACAAATTACATATACCTAGTCATTTGTACGCGGTAACGTTCTTTTTTCGTTACGGCGATTTCCCCAACTTCTAAACGTCCTTTGCCGCGAATTGCGACTAAATCACCTGACTTTAATTGATAACTTGCTTGGGTGATTTCTTTCCAATTTACTCGCACATCACCACCATCAATTAAATCTACCATTTTGCTGCGAGACATTCCAAAACCAGCAGATGCGATCGCATCTAACCGCAAAGAAGCTTCTACCGTAGTTAACTCTTTCTTCTTCGGTTCTCTAATCTTTAATTCGCTGATTTCAATGCGTTGAGTTCGCACAGGAACCGATCGCACTTGTTCCAAATGCGTCTCCAAATATTCCACCATTTCAGGAACCACAATTGCTTGAGCACCTCTTTCACCCAAAACAATTAAATCACCTGTTTTTTCCCGATTAATTCCACATCCCAACATAGAACCTAAAAAATCTCGGTGAGTTGCGGGATCGAATAAGAAATTACCAGCAATTTCTAAAGCCGCAATTTCCACTTGGGAGATGTCTAAAGGGAGTTCGGAACGAGCGATCGCCAACCGCTGTCTTTCCGCCTGGGGATACCCACCCCAAGCCAACAAATGCACCTCCGTCAACTTACTAAACATTTGCTGACTTTCCGCCAACTCTGGCGGCGAAAGAAAATCAGAAAAAACAATTTCCCAAGTTTTAATCGCCTGTTCAGCTAAATCAATTATCCTAGCTGCACAGTCTCGATTTTCTATTCCTTTTAACAGTTCTTCTCTAGGTAACATCTGACAATTTTAGATTTTAGCTTGATTAACTAATTGCCATTTCCATACTTGAGTCTTGGGAAGTTCGGGAACTTCTACCAAGTGTAATCGCTCCATACCTAACTTTTCCAGAATTCGCGTTGAAGCTAAATTATCGATCGGACAATGAGCCACAATTCTCCTTAACTCCGGGTGAGAAAAAGCCCAATTTACCACAGCTTGCACCGCCTCGAAACCATAACCTTGATTTCGATAAGCAGCAAACACCTCATAACCAATTTCTAAACTTCCCGACTCATCAGGCTTACCACCAAAACCCAAATCACCAATTAAACAATTTTCTTGACTTTGAATCATCAACCAAACACCCCAACCCAACATTGTCGGATCGTCTACCAGCATTTGAGCATACATTGGTAAAAAATCTTTCACCTCCGTTTTTTGCCAATCTTCCGGTACCCGCGCCCCCAAAATTTCACCGACTAGCGAGGGATTAAAAATACTCACTTCCGCCACATCCAAAGGGCATGGAATTAACTTTAAGCGTGGCGTTTCGATTTGCAAACTCCTGGTAGGATGATCTTTAGACATTTTGATCGGCGTAGCCTTGTATGTTTTCTGGTTCAAACTGACGGAGAATATTAGTAGCTCGGCGAGTCAAAGTTTCCGACCCTTTCACTACTATTAAATATTTACCAGCATTCAAACGATTGCGATAGGGTAAAGCATCACCACCACCAAAAATTAAACCAGTACCTCCACCAGCCAAAATACTACCCATTCCGCCACCAATAGCCCCTAAAAGCCCGCCAACTAAATGATTCCCCACTTCACCAGCCCAAGCAAAAGTATTTAACCCAGTGATTAAGCTAAAAGCAGCACCAGCAACAAAACCAAATGGCACTAACCAAATTGCCATAAATTTGGTTTGTTTCAGAGCTTCTTCATTGGGGTCAATTAAACCAAATTCATCAGCACTTTTGTACCCCCTGCCCAAGATGGTGACTTTATCCATCGCAAAACCTTCTTTTTCTAAAGCAGAGTAAGCTGCTTCCGCCTGAATACGATCGCCCAAAACGGCAACAAGGTAAATCATAGACTCAACAAAACTGGTTACTTTTAACAGAGTAGCAGTGAAGGGAGCAGAGGGGCAGGGGAGCAGGGGGGCAGAGGGGCAGAGGGGCAGAGGAGAATTTAAAACTCAAAACTCTCCCCACCTCCCTTCATCTAAAAACTTTCTAGCGAATCTCAGTTGGTAATGCCGTTTGCCGCTAGAATGACCTACTGTAGATATTTTTCAAGGTGGCAAACTAGTCCAAAAGGCAATGACTACGCAGATGAAAAAGGTGAAAAAAGCTTTTCTCCTTCTGCCTTCTGCCTTCTGCCTTGGAGCCTTCTTACACAGGTAACTGCAAATATTGCTGTAATCAATATTGATTGGCGGCAGAGAAATTCCGCTTTAAACTCACTTACTACTCATGTCCAAGGTTCTCGTATCCGATCCCATAGACCAAGCTGGCATCGACATCTTATCCCAAGTAGCCCAAGTTGATGTAAAAACTGGGCTACCCGCAGAAGAGTTGGTGAGGATCATTCCCGAATATGACGCACTAATGATCCGTTCCGAAACTCGCGTCACCCAAGAAGTGATCTCAGCTGGTAAACAATTAAAAATTATTGGTCGCGCCGGGGTTGGTGTTGATAATGTAGATGTACCTGCGGCAACCAGACAAGGTATTGTCGTAGTTAATTCCCCGGAAGGAAATACGATCGCCGCAGCCGAACACGCGATCGCTCTCATGCTATCACTCTCTCGTCTGATCCCCGATGCCAACACCTCTGTTAAAAGTGGCAAATGGGAACGAAAAAAATTCGTTGGCGCAGAAGTTTACAAAAAAACTCTCGGTATTGTTGGCTTGGGTAAAATAGGCTCTCACGTAGCCGCAGTCGCCAAAGCAATGGGAATGAAACTATTAGCATTCGATCCATTTATTTCTACAGAACGGGCTGAACATATCGGCTGTCGTTTGGTAGATATGGATATGCTATTGCGGGAAGCTGATTATATTACCCTGCATATCCCCAAAACTCCCGAAACTGCCCATTTGATTAATGCTGAAGCTTTCGCCAAAATGAAACCCACCGCCCGCATTATCAACTGCGCTAGAGGTGGCATCATTGATGAAGCAGCTTTGGCAGAAGCAGTTAAAGAAGGTAAAATTGCGGGAGCCGCTTTAGATGTATTCGAGAGCGAACCTCTGGGCGAGTCGCCATTACGCGATCTGGGCAAAGAGGTGATTTTGACTCCGCACTTGGGCGCTTCTACCGCTGAAGCACAGGTGAATGTGGCGATCGATGTAGCCGAACAAATCCGCGATGTATTATTAGGATTACCCGCCCGCAGCGCCGTCAACATCCCCGGTTTGTACCCCGATGTTTTGGAAAAACTCAAGCCTTATCTGCGACTAGCGGAAACTTTAGGCAATTTAGTCAGCCAACTTGCAGGCGGAAGAGTCGAAAGTCTCAACGTTCATTTGCAGGGAGAATTGGCAAGTAATGACAGCAAACCTATAGTTATCGCCGCTTTGAAAGGTTTACTTTACCAAGCACTGCGCGAAAGAGTCAATTACGTCAACGCTAGTATTGAAGCCAAAGAACGGGGAATTCGAGTTATTGAAACGCGAGATAATGCAGTGCGTGACTATGCTGGTTCCTTACACTTAGAAGCCAAGGGATCTTTAGGCGAACACTCAGTTACAGGTGCTTTGTTAGGTGATGGGGAAATTCACATTACCGATATTAATGAATTCCCGATCAACGTGCCGCCCACTCACCATATGTTATTTACTCTGCACCGCGATATGCCGGGAATTATCGGCAAAATCGGTTCTTTACTAGGCAGTTTCAATGTTAATATTGCCAGTATGCAGGTAGGTCGCAAAATTGTCCGTGGTGATGCGGTAATGGTGCTGAGTCTCGACGATCCCCTACCGGAAGGAGTGTTAGCGGAAATTCTCAAAGTTCCCGGAATTCGCGATGCTTACACTGTAACTTTGTAAATTTTTAGAATAGTTTGTAGTTTGCAGTTTTGAGTTTTGAATTAACTAAAACTCAAAACTCAAAACTCAAAACTCAAAACTATTCCTCATGTCTGGGTGTTAATCTGTCGCGCAATTTTTGAAACATGGCAAACAGTTGGTGGGAACTACAAATTTTCTGCGATCCAGTTTTAGAAGAAGCAATATTCTGGCGATTAGAAAATTTTGGCTGTCGGGGAAGTGCTAGTGAAATTAAAGGACATCATTGCTTGGTTAGAGGTTATTTACCCCAAGAACAAGCAGAATTATTGGATTTAGCGGCGCTTTCTTTATGGTTACGCCAAGATGCGCTGATTTTGGGTTTCCCAATCCCGGCGATGCAATGGCATTTAATTGATGAGGAAGATTGGTCAACTAGCTGGAAGGCACATTGGCAACCGGAGGAAATTGGCGATCGCTTTTTAATTAACCCCGCTTGGCTACCAGTTCCCACCGATACCGATCGCATCGTCCTCCGCCTCGATCCCGGTGTGGCTTTCGGTACGGGTAATCACGCTACTACTCAGCTTTGCCTAGAAGCTTTGGAAATGCGCTTAACCGATCCCGAAACTGAGAATAGCTTAGTTGTGGCAGATATCGGCTGTGGTTCTGGTATCCTCTCGGTAGGCTCGGTGTTACTAGGTGCTCAAAAGGTTTACGCTGTAGATGTCGATCCTCTAGCAGTACGTTCTACTCGCAGCAACCGCACGCTTAATCAAGTCGCTGCGGAACGTTTAATTGTCGAACAGGGAAGTGTCGATCGCTTAAAACAATTAATCGATAGTCCGGTAGATGGTATTGTCTGTAATATTCTCGCGGAAGTAATTATTGACTTGTTGCCGCAAATGGGGGCGATCGTTAAACCTACCACCTGGGGCATTCTCAGTGGCATTCTCCTAGAACAAGCCAAACCTGTCGCCGATGTTTTAGAACAACAAGGTTGGATCGTCGCTACCCTCTGGCGCAGACAAGAATGGTGCTGCTTCAACATTCGCCGCAACTAAAAAATTATTAATTATTTTATACCTCTATAATTAATAAAGAAATTTTAAGAATATTTGAAAGATTGCAATAGCATCTTGGCAAATAAAAATTTTTAACTTGTAATTTTTTATTCCTACTATCAGACTAACTAACTCAAAGAAAGTACATACATTAAAGACATTATTATTTACAATTAATCAGCAATCAGGATACATTTTGTACCTAATCACCAGTCTATAATTAAGAAGCAATCAACTAGGTTTAATCGATTTAACTGTGATACTTATCACAGCAAAGTCAGTGAGAGAGTCACCGAGTAGATGAATTTTCGCTCACTTAATTCATTTGATAGCATCACTTTTAAAGGGCAGGCTGCATCACTACTCCTCCGGGAGATTTACAGGATAGTTAAAATTGTTGAGTTAAGCAAAACCAGCAAAAATGCCTACCTATTTTACAGACTCCAAACAATCAAAACCCATAAAACCATCAATTGATACTTCAAATCCTATTCCCCAATTTTTGGATAGCCAACTAGAGCAAATTCCTGTCCGTTATAAAGGATGGAAAATCAGTACAAAAGTGATTAATGGCAAACTTTGGTTACGTTGGCAACATCCCCATGAAAATTTTCCTCGCTATGGTTGTCCAGTCAGCGAGGAGGGATTGGAAGTTACAATTAACAATGTGAAGTTTCTCATCAACTTAGCCAATAAGCTAGAAGAAGAATTAAAAATCAAAAGTTTGCACCGTCGTTAATCTTCTATTTACTAGCCAAAAATGTCTGTAAATCAGGTATATCTACCCAAAGTCCAGTATCATTGGATTTGTGAGTTAAATCCATTAATAATTGAGAATAAACGCCTTCTTTTAAGGAAGGTGTCTGCGCTGCGCCGAGATTAATTCCTTTTACCCAGCTATCAACAACTCGGATAAAAGGTGCAATTCTGCCATCTGTGTAATTTTTGGGAAAAACTAGTCTGTTAGGAATTTTCACTTCTGAAAGGTTTTTTCCTGCGGGTGCGGCTAAGAGACGAAAACCGTGAACATAATCTTTTTGGTTATCGCTACCTAAAACTAGGGTACCGCGATCGCCATAAATTTCCACCCAATGCCCTCGTCCTTGATGAGTTACGGAACTAATACAAACTTGGCAAGGTGTCCCATCTGCCAACTCTAGCATCAACATACAGGTATCATCAGCATCCACAGGTTTCATTTCACCTGTGTTGGGGTCGGGACGATCGGGTATAGTGGTAATTAATTTTGCAGATAAACGGCGAATCGGGCCAAATAACCAACTAATATAATCAAAAGCGTGGGAAGCTACCGCCCCTAAAGCGCCACCACCTCGATCTTTTCGCGCATACCAGTTCCAAGGGCGCGTTGCGTCAGCACGACTAGAAACCAACCAATCTATTTTAATTAATCGCTTGTTTCCTACATAATTTTCCGCCAACATTTCTGATAGCATCATCCAAGCAGGTACGAAGCGAAATTCAAAATCCATATTGGCGATCGCCCCACGATCGTTCGCCAAGTGATATAATTCCCTAGCCTCAATAGCCGTCAGAGTCGTCGGCTTTTCTAATAATAAATGTTTCCCCGCTTGCAACACCTGACTCGCCATTTCATAATGTAAAAATGGTGGCGTAGAAATACTGACAGCTTGTACTTCTGGTAAAGCAAGAATCTCTTCGATCGAAGTACAACCATGCGGAATATTATATTTAGAGGCGATAGTTTTTGCCTTAGCCAAATCGCGATTATAAACCGCAACAACCGCAGTATTTGGGTTTTCTTGCAATCCGGGAATATGGACTTTTTCGCCAAATCCAGTTCCGATAACGGCAACCCCAACTTTTGAATTTCCCATAGATGCTACAAACATGAACTTATCTTAAGAAACGAATAGTTAAAGGATAGACGTAGAATTCACCTTTTTTGGCTTTGCGAGCCGCAATAATGACTAAAATCAATTGAGCAATAGCTAGAATTACAGCTAGTAAAAAACTGAAACCTACCAAACCTAAACCAAACACAGCACCCCCAGCTTGACTATCAGTTGGTTGATTAGGTGCAGTAATTACAGTTAATCCAATAATTACCCCTACCACTATTAAAATTAGTGCCAGGATAAAATTATAGAGAGTGAAAGAAAGCTGAAAATTGAGCGACTCTTTTCCCTGTGCATCAATAAACTCATGGTCTTTTCGCTTGTACAACCAAACAATTAAAGGCCCAATAATGTTAAGAACAGGAAAACTTAAGCCAACAAACATTAAAGGTATCCAAACTAGGGAAGAGAGATGAGCCCACATTCCCCAGGTACGAATTTCTTCAGTCTCGTTACTGTGTGTCATGGCTAATAGTTCCAGAGTTAGGGGTAGAGGCGAAGCATTCAGGCGAAAATTTATAATTTAAAACCGCAAATTTTTGCCCGAATACTTCGCCTTTACTCGTTTAGTTAAGCCAACTTTAGCATTACTTTTTTGGGTGTTGTTCTATCCATTGAATTACTTGATAACCTAGTTGCGTACCGCTTAAGCGATCGATTTCTCGAATACCTGTAGGACTAGTAACATTCACTTCGGTTAGGTAGCCACCAATCACATCCAGACCAACAAAAATTAAACCATCTTTTTGTAACACAGGAGCAACTTGGGCGCAAATTTCCCGTTCCCGATCGGTAATTTCCGTAACTACAGCTTGACCACCCACAGCCATATTACCGCGAAATTCTTTACCAGTAGGAACCCGATTTACCGCCCCAATTGGTTCACCATTAAGTAGGATAATTCGTTTATCTCCTTCCTTAGCAGCGGGTAAATATTCCTGTACCATTATCGGGATGCGACCTTGTAAAGTGCTCAGTTCGATTAAAGAATTAAAATTGCGATCGCCCGGTTCCAAAAACAAAATTCCTTCCCCCGCTTTACCTCCCAAAGGTTTCACAACTGCCGCCCCTTTTCTCTCCACAAACTGCCGAATTACCAATTTATCAGGAGTAACAATTGTTTCCGGTATCACCTCAGTAAACTGAAGCGCATACATTTTTTCATTAGCGGCTCTAATCCCTTGAGGAGAATTAATTACCAGCGTTTTTTCAGGATTAATGTAATCAAGAATATAAGTAGCATAAAGATAAGGAATCGTCACCGGAGGATCTGTTCGCATCAAAACAGCATCCATACTTTCCAAAGCTTGAAAAATACTTTCTCCTAACTCAAACCAAGGCTGAGGAATTAACCAACGTCCATCGACTAATTGTACCGGAGTCAGTTGCACCCTTTGCAAAACCGCCCAAGCTTGACCATTAACCACACTTAAACTTTCCGCTTGGGTAATCCAAACCTCATGACCCAACTGTTGAGCGGCTTCCATTAACGCAACGCTGGTATCATGTCCAGGGTCCAACTTTTGAATTGGGTCAATAATAAAAGCAAATTTCATCGTTTTAAGATTAGTCATTAGCTATCAGTCATTGGTCATTGGTATTAATAACCAAGACCAATGACTGATAACTATACCAGGAGTGGGTCAAGTTTACCTTGCCTATCTAGGGCATGAAGGTCATCACAACCGCCAATATGCTGGTCATTAATGAAAATTTGCGGTAAAGAACGTCGTCCGCGAGCACGTTGAGCCATTTCCTTTCGTGCTGCTTCATCGCCATCAATACAGTATTCCGTAAACGGAACTGCCTTTCTGTCCAGCAAATTTTTGGCACGAATGCAGAAGGGACAACTACTCCAAGTGTAAATTTCTACGTTAGCAGCCATTGTATCCTGAAAATGTTAAGCAATATTACATCATAGTTTAATCGTATCAAGTAAATTTAGTCCCCTGCATATAAAAAGGAAAAAATTAGGACTAGAAGCAATCTCACGCTTCCAACCCTAATTTTTGGCCCCACTTCAACCAGAAACCCAAAAACTAATTAGTCTCTTTTAGTCAAACTCTTACGATGGCTACCATCTTAAAAATTTATTATGCTTGAGCTAAGCTGCTGTGCTTACGTAGTTTGAGCGCACTAATAGCAACTACACCCAAAGCCAATGTTGTGGCAGGTTCAGGAATTTTTCTCGGACCACCACCACCGGAGGGGGGTTGAGTTGTTTTTGGCCCAGCAGTTCCTCTACCTGTACCGCTATCACCATTGAAATTTTGCCCGTCAGCAGAAGTACCATTAATGCTTTGATAACGAACTCCAAAGTTGTTCAAAGCCATTCTTTGTACTTCGCCGTCCATTGCCAGGGTCGCTGTAAACTTGCTAGTTTGAGGATTGCTGGTACTGGGATTATTGTCAACGCCACCGTTACTGCCACCTTGACAGGTGTTACCATTGGTGAAGCAAACATCAACATCACCAAATTTGTTAGGGAAAGAACCGCTTCTGTCCTTGCTAAAAAGCCCTGTAGTGCGAGTCTTGCCGCTACTGTTACCAGTATCATTTCCAATTCCAAGTAAGGAAAGTTTAGAGCCTAAACTTGTACCGTTAAAGTTGAAAACATCGAACCCTAATGCGGAAGTTCTACTTAAAAGGTCGCCAGAGGTGGTATTAGTCAGTGTAATTTCAAATGCTGCCTCAGTTTTTGACCCTAGAGCATTAAACCCTAAAAATTTAAAGATGGCTTCGGATGTGAGTCCAGAAACATCTGTTTCGCTGACGTTACCTTCAAAGAGTACTTTGAACTCTTGACCAATATCCTCAGTATCAATACCAACTCCATCGTCAATGAAATCAAAACCTAAAGCGGGGGCGGTATTGAGGGAGAGGATTTGAAATGCTGCTAGTGCAGATATAGTGACAACTAGTTTTGGGAAGTGTTTCAACATTTTCATTTAACCGAATTTAGAACAGTTTGATTACGAGACTAATTTTTGCTATAGATGCGATCGCCTGATGACCGAGTTTAGTTTTTGTAATTAGTTTGGGGATTGACCCCAAGCTAAGAGTTAAGGAAAAAGTTTTTTACTGGTTGTTTAACAGTTAACCGATAAAGTCTACTGCTTTCAAATCTAATTTAGACAACTCAGAAATGCTTTGTCCACAATAATTAACGATCTTCTTGATATCTTCATATAAGCTGAGAAATCAATTATCAGTCGTTCAATGTTTTGATTCTATAGCGACAATTATCTAAGAAACTTTGCTTAATACACAATTCAAACTTACTTCCATAAGAATTAAAAAAGCTTAAGTAATTCAGTGTTATTACGGTTGACTTGTGCAGGGTTATCTGTACAAAAAGTCCGATCGACCATTCTGAAACAAAAAACCAGAAATTTTCTAGTAGTAGTCCGTAAAGAATTACCAAAGGCTTACTTTTAGGAAAATAACCTTCTTTAAGTAAACTTGCGTAAAAGAGAAATTTTTAGCTATATAAATAAACCCCGCAATCAGAACGGGGTGTTAATTACTATTACTTAAAAGATGCGATAGATAAATCACTTAGCTTTTTCTAGGGAAAGGGAAGAGGAAACAGATTTGTCTCGGCTTAGGTTGGTAGCCAAAAGTTTTTTTAGTTAAAGTAGGTTAAAAGAACATTAAATCCTCAATCCTTAACCTTTCCCCTCGATCCTAAATTGATGGAAGAAGTCTAACGATGGACAACAGCATAATCAACTAATTGGGCAAGTCGCTGACGCAATGTTTCTAATCCCAAGCGTTCGCTAGCAGAAATAAACACTGCTTGGGGGAACTCTTCTTGTGCTAAGGCGAGGGTGTCGCTGTCTACTTGGTCAATTTTGTTAAAAGCGATTAAGGCAGGGCCGGGAGTAATGGGCATTTCTGATAAAATAGCCATTACGGAACGAATTTGACTTTGCCAAGCGGGATGGGACAGGTCTACTAAATGCAGTAAAGCGTCTGCTTCGGTGACTTCTTCCAAGGTGGCGCGGAAAGCATCCATCAAAGCTGGGGGTAGTTCGTGAATAAATCCTACTGTATCGGTGAGGACGATCGCCATTTGTTCCCCTGTTTCTGGATTGGGAATCATCAAGCGGCGAGTAGTAGGATCGAGAGTGGCGAAAAGTTGGTCAGCGGTGTAAACTTGGGCATTAGTCAGCGTATTCAACAAGGTAGATTTACCAGCGTTAGTGTAACCAACTAAAGCTACTGAGGGAACTTCTTGATGCTGACGGTTTTGCCTTAGTCTAGATCTGTGTGCTTGTAATTGGTTAACTTCTTGTTGTAAGCGGGCGATGCGCCGTTGAATAGCCCGACGTTCGGTTTCTAATTTTGTTTCCCCTGGACCACGAGTACCAATACCACCACCCAAGCGCGACATTGCTTGTCCTCTTCCTGTGAGTCGAGGCAACATATATTCTAATTGGGCGAGTTCTACTTGTAATTTCCCGGCTCCAGATTGGGCTCTTTGAGCGAAGATATCTAATATTACTTCAGTGCGATCGACTACGCGCACGCCAATTTGAGTTTCCAGGTTGCGAACTTGTCCGGGGGAGAGGTCGCGATCGAATACAATTAAGTTTGCACCTAATGTTTGAGCAGTAAGAGCAATTTCTTGGACTTTACCTTCTCCGACAACAGTTTGAGGATGCAAACGGGAACGCTTTTGCTTGATAGTTTGGAGAACTTCCCCACCCGCAGTGTTGACTAACCTTGCCAATTCATCGAGGATGTTTTGAAATTCCTGTGCTTTGAGGTTATCTGTCTGCAAACCTACTATTAGCACGCGATCGTGATCCAGATCTACCTGTTGAGCAACAAATTCTCTCTGAAATTCTGCTTCTAAGCTTTCGACTAATTCCAAAAAGTCTTGTTTGCTTAACAAGTCTAAACTCATTGGCGAAGAAACTGTCCAAGCCGCTTGTCCATTTAAATATTGACCGCCCAGATCGGTATTTTCCCGACTGTTGGGGATAAGATGGGCTAAATAGGTTTCTTGAACATACCCAGTTGCGCCACCGCCTCGACGTTCAAATCCTTCTTCGGTAAAGGTGAGACTGACTAAAGCGTCTAAGCGTTGAATCGCCATTGCTGTCAAGTCTGCTTCGCTAGGTGGATCGGTTTTTTGTTGCGTAGCGATGCAACGAATACCACTGAGTCGTTCTGCGCCATAGCGGGGTAGTTCCAATGGCGGAATTTGTGTTTGTCTGGGTGTTCCCACGCCAACGCGAATCACTTGTCCTCGACGGTTAATATAGGCGCACACAGGTTGACTAATTTCCGCACTAATGGCACCTAAACGCTGGGCGAATTCAGGCGTGGTGATCCGATCGCCGGGAAGACGTTGATGATACAGTCGTTCTAACTGCTTAAGTTGACTAGATTTTAGACCCTGAAGGTTTCCGTAAATCGTTTCTATAGGACTTCCTTACCAGTAACCTGGCAGCGAAATGGTCTTATCTATTCTAATCAATCAAGACTGAAAACTGTGTTTTTGAAACAAACCGAAGAATTGCCATACCTTAATTCGCCAAGGTGATGGTTCTTTTCGCCCCATTGCCTTTTCGTAACTCAGGTAAGCTTCTTGTGTGCGACCTAAATTATATAGTGCGGCTCCGTGAAATGTCCAAGCTTCGCTGTCGTGGGGTTTAATTTCTAATGCTTGGTTACAACTGTTGAGAGCTTCTTCGTAACGATGCAGGTGGATTAACACGACTCCCCGAAATACCCAAGCGGCACAATTTAGGGGTTGTAATTCTGTGGCTTTGTCGAAACTAGCTAATGCTTCTTGGTAGCGACCTAAGTTCGCGAGTGCATCTCCTCTGTTATACCAAAGCTGGCTATTTTCTAGGTTGGTTTGCAAGGAGCGATCGCACTTTGTCAACTGTTCTTTATAAAAGTTTTCACTGGTCATAAATACCTGTGAGCAAAATTTTGGTGTATTGAATTTATCTTGGATTGATTATACAAATAGAAGATTGGAGATTACAAGGTGCGATCGACCTTTTTAAGTATTTGTAATCATTATTTACCGTCATTGCTTAATATAACTTTGTAATTTTGGCAATTTCAGCTAGGATTCTTTAATTAATAACTGAAATTGCTTTTCCTGGCGAATTCGATCAAATTCCGAGTCAGTTTTTGCTTGTTCTCGCCATTCAGGGTTTAGCTCAATTGTCTTTTGTAGGTTTTCTATTGAGCGAATTACATCACTTTGTAAAGCGTAACAACGAGCTTTGTTGTAGTAAGATGAGGCATCATCGGGTTTAATTATTAAAGCTCGATCGTAAGAGTCGATCGCTTCTTCATAAAGTTCCAAATTAAATAACGCTAACCCTCGATTATACCAAGCTGCTTCTTTGTCTGGTTTAAATTTTAAAGCTCGATCGTAAGAATCAATCGCCTCTTCATAACGTTCTAAATTAAATAAAGCCAAACCTCGATTGTACCAAACGGCATCATTATTTGGTTCAATTTTCAAAGCTTGATCGTAGGATGCGATCGCCTCTGTAAATCTTCCTAAATCTGTTAACGCAACTCCTAAATTATTCCAAGCCGCATCATATTCTGGTCGAAGTTCCACAACTTTCTCGAAGGATGCGATCGCTTCTTCGTAGCGTCCTAAATCACGTAGCGCCATTGCTCGATCGTACCAGGTTACATCATCATCTGGGTTATTTTTCAAAGTTTCATTGTACGATGCGATCGCTTCTGCTAAATCGGCTGACTTTATGAAACCTTCTGTCATAATCTTTCCATGACTAGCTTCCTTAATCAAATTATAACTGATCGGGCAAACTTCAAACTATTTCGCCACTGCTTCACAGTAATTCGTAATTCCTTAGATAACCACTTATCATACTGCGGATACACTGGCAAACGTGGCACTAATTCCCAATTTGCGGGTTGCAATATTTCGGTTAATTTCTGATAATGGGGATGAGGATAATCGGGATTTACTTCATCTTTTGGCCCGATTCCGCCTAAGTCTCTCGCACCTGCATCTAAACAAGCTAATAATAATTCTGGTTCTTGGACTAAGTTGGGAGGAATTTGAATTGTGATTTCTGCGGGTAAAATTTCTTTAGCTTTACTGATTATTTCGGGTAATAAATGATTATCAAAAGCGGGAAATTGTCCAGTTTGTTGAGTACCGGGACTGTGGGGTTGGAGAATTACTTCTTGAATGTGTCGCCAACGTTGGTGGAGTTTGGCGATCGCCTCTAAACTCTCCCACCAATCTGCTGAACTTTCCCCAATACCCAACAACAAACCAGTAGTAAAAGGAATTTTAAACTTTCCGGCAAATTCTAATTGTTTTAATCTTAATTCTGGTAATTTACTGGGTGCGTTTTTGTGAACGGTGTTTAATAAACTGGGGGTTAATTGTTCTAGCATTAAACCCATTGAAACATTGACATTTTTTAAGAGTGCCATTTCAGCGAAAGATAATGGCCCAACGTTAGTATGAGGTAAAAAGCCTAAAGAAAGTGCTAGTTGACAGATGTCAAAGATGCGATCGAACCAAGCTTTTCGCAAAGGTGAGTTGGGATGTACTTCGCCGCTAAGAATGAGAATTTCACAAACACCTGTATTTTGTAGGGATGTTAATAAATTTTCTGCTTCCGTGAGAGCTAACCAAGGACTTTCACCCGGATTTGTGCGAAAATTACAATAAGTACAGCGGTTAAAACATTCATAAGTAGGGACGATCGTATAAGCAGGACTGTAAGTGATTTGGCGGGAAGTAGAAGCAGACATAAATTCGATTTGTTAATTGATCTATAGGAAGCTAATTAATTTTAACTAAACTCCCGAAACTGGCAAAATTTTTCCCTTCCCATAACTGCCAAACACTTATTTATTCTTCATCTCTGTCTTTTAATTGATGCCAACGTTTTTTGGCATAGATGTTTTTGACATGAGTTTTGACGGTGTTTAAACTGATGTGTAGCTTTTCGGCAATTTCTTGATAGCTGTATTCTTGACGTAGCAGCGACCAGATTTCGATTTCGCGATCGGTTAACTGATACTTTTGTTGCTCAAATTGTAAATCTTCTTGCAGAATTTGGCAGCGATCTTCTAAGAAAATCACAATATGCTGATTTTCACTAGCAGGTAAATTACCATCAGTAGCACCTAAGTTTACCCAACTGGCGCGAATGCGAATTGTTTGTTGTTCAGCAGTTACACATTCGGTAACGATCGATTGTTGATTACCGATACCATATCTAATTAATCGATAGCAAATTTCGGAAATTTCTAAGGGTAAAATGCTTAAATGGCGATCGCCAACGGACAATTTTTGACTAATTTCCTTAGCTTGTTGATTCATGTAGATAGGTTTAACATGGCGGGAAATTACCATGATACCTTCTCTTAAGGACTCAGCTAACGCCATCCAAGGAGAATTAAATAATGTGTTGTTGACAGTGTTAATTTCTGATTTGTCTGGAACAGCAGTAGATGTTTCTAGGTTAACAGTCAGTGAATGAGCTTTCATAATTGCTTTCTCTCTTACTCTGAGCCCATTCTGTCCTTGCGTTGAGTGAAGACGCAATGAGTAAGCTGTGGAGATCACTAGTCTGGAGAAGTCACATCACAGCAACTCCAATCAGGTGAATTAAGCTGAAGTAGGGTGAAGTTTTTTTGTTAAACTGTAGGCAAAGGCAGCCAGAAAACCTAATAAATAGAAGTCATCAGCTTTTACTGGTCTGAGGAAAAGCCAAAAAGACAGCAAAAACTGAAGCTACTATAACCCTGCTTCGGGATATAGTTTCCTGGTATTTATAGGCAATCTTGTTGCTTCTGTAAAAATTTTCGGCCCAGTGGTCGGGAAAAACCTCACCCTTTAGGGTGCTTCTGTAAAAAATTATCTGATTCACTTTACTTATTATGACCCCAGAATACCTAGAAAAGTGGTTTCCGATCGAACAGCAGCGTAGTTATGTTTCTATGTTGGTGAAGCGGGGGGGTGGACTTACTAAGCGAAGGGCTGAGTATTTTGTTCGCTTGTGGGCTTATTTATTGGTGAAACAGTTACAAGAATCAGGTCGCCGCTTGGGACAACCTTTGACAAAATTAGAATTGCCGCAAGGATGGGTAGCTTGTACTCACCGGGAGGCAGCGGAACTATTTTATAGTGAAAAAGACCGGGGTGGCGATCGGGCTGCGGGAATGATGATCGATCAATTAGCAGCACTTGGTTTAATTGAAAAACAATTCGATGGTCACACTACTTGCATTCAAATTATCCCTTGGTCGGAATTGCTCGATCCACCACAGCCAGCAGAATCAGTAGAGTTAATCATTGATGATTTTAACTTGAGAACTGATGCAGTTCCGGTGGCTAATTTGATCGATCGCTATTACGTACAAACGGCAAAAGATGCCACAGCTACACCTCACCAGATTACCCAAACATTACGGGATTGGGCAAGGCAATATTCTACCGGAATGCGGGTGTTGCGAAGGAGTGATAATTTGCATCCCGTAGGAATTTCAATTATTTACCCAACTATCAAGGAATCAGAGGCGAATTTCTTTCTTCCTCCCGGAAAAACTCGCTTCTTTACTTCCGATATGCAAAATGAACCTTTTAAAATGGCTGTTCCGGGAGATGAAGATTGCTGTTCTGCTTTTCTCAGAGCTTGGCTGATCGATAATCCCTATATGGAGTATGAGACAATCTGTAATTTTGTGGAAGATTTACAGAGAACTTTGGTAAAGGTGCAAGCTGATTTTCCCAATCTCTGCGATTTATATAGTGTGGCAATTAATCCGATTTCTGGAGAATTAGGGCGAGTTTTGGGATTTCAAAGAACTTACCAAGATGCTCAACGCCCAATTTATCGGATTTATATTCCGGTCGATCGCTTTTTGGCTGTGAATGTGCGCCAAAGTCTCTCTAGTCTCAAGTTTCAGCCTAACTTAAAAGGCACGAAAAAGGAAACTGTTCCTAGTGCAGCACGACAAAAGTAAGTTCAACCGGATGAGGGGACAAGGATGGAAAGGAAACCTTTACCCTTTCCCTTTCTTTACTTTCTGCCTCATATAAGCTGGCTTGATGATTACTATAAAATTTAACAATTAAAATTAATCGCAACAAATACTTTACAAACCGAAACAAATCTATTAATGTATATTTAGGCGGGCAAACAAACCGCTCAGAACCTTGAAAAATAAATCATCGCAATTATCCAAACATGACCACAACCATTCAACGTCGCGAAAGCGCCAACGTATGGGAACGGTTCTGCAACTGGATCACCTCCACCGAAAACCGCCT